>CAZTAL010000065.1:0-3734 GCA_964611525.1 uncultured Prolixibacteraceae bacterium | reverse complement strand
AGGCTATCAGAGTGTTAGACCCAACTGTGAAATCGGGATAACTGACATTTGTATCAGGATCAATACGGTAAAGTTTAAGACTTGCAGGAGTGGCGCCTCCTTGCAGATCTTCCGGAAAGTAACTGAAGTTAGCTGTTGCAGTAAAGTTACCAATACCTGCTGAAGTAATATTCCAGTGGCGGTTAAGAAATTTCCCGCTGCTTAAACCTGAAGGTAAGTTTCCTTTATTCTCAATTGAATTAACAGTGATATAACCTGTTGAACTTACACCGCTTAATGACATGTTTACTGGAGTATAACCTGAGTCAGTTCCAACAGGGAATGGATAGTTATGACTGCCTGTTGCAATGGCTTGTTGTAGTCTGCCTTTAATATATCCTGATGTCCTGGAAATAGCATTTGTGGCTGCGTTGGTGATGGTAACGGTTTTATTGTTGGTTTTTCCGTCAAATATTCCATCTTTGAGGTCAAGTTGATTTGAAATAATTATGTCAGATTCTGCAAAAATCTGAATGTTTTTACCTGAATAGAAAGAAAGATCATGAAAATCTGTCGGGCTGTTAATTTTAAAGGTAGATCCGAGACTTGTAGAAGAAGTTCCAAAAATCAGTTCACCCCCGGTAATGGATTTTGACCCTCCTGAACCGTCAATTATGGATATATCTGAGTTGCCTGTACCATTGGGTATAATGAATACAATATTTCCTCCGGTCATATTGAAATTTGCAGTTGAACTCAGATCAAATGATGCTATTGTTGAACTGTTATGGCCAACAGTATTTATGTTAAGAGTTCCCGCTGAAATTTCGGCATCTCCACCTGATACCTGAAATCTGCCTGCAACATTCACGATTCCACCGTTCATTATAAAGGTTCCGGAACTTCTGGTCAGTAAACTGTTACCCGGTTCGCTTCCCAAAGTTGCCGTTCCCGAATTGATCTGAAATATCCCGTCGTTTTGTATAGAAAAATTGTTTGTTGAAAGAGTACCGCCATTTATTAATAATCCGCCGGTATTTTCAATAATTAATTGATGGTTATGGTTACATGAAAAAGTTGTACCGGGGAGTATTTGTACCAATCCGCTTTTAATAGTCAGATCTCCCCCGCTGGAGGTACCGATAGTGCCATTTATCTCAACGGCAGTGTTTATGTCTGTACCTTTGTCAATAATAATATCTTCAAAGGTTGTACTTCCACTGATGGTAATGGAGTTACTACCCGCAAATTCAACAATTCCGCTGGTACCCCCGTCATAATTGCCGTTATTAGTCCAGTTACCGTGGACCTGGAGGGTTTGGGTGCCGGAATAATTAATAGTACCGCCATTTTGTATATCCATATTTTTGCAGAAGGCTGGTATATCAACAGTGACGGTTACTCCTGAAGGAATTGTAACATCGTCGGCGGCAGACGGAGGGTCAGCTCCTCCCCATGTGGCTTTATCACTCCAGAGGCCTGACTGCATGGCAGTAAAATCTGCCAAAAACGTTTGTCCCGATTTAAGGTTGACTTCTTCTTCCCTGACCCGGAGGTAATGGACTGCCGAAGCAGTATTTCCCGATGAATCTGAAATTTGGTAGGTGCGGGTGATGGTAAATGGTATGCTATCGGAATTACGGGTTTCGGAGATCAGTTGGAAGCTGGCTTCGTCGAGTTCACAATTATCCGATGCTAATCCTCCTGCAGCCAGAAAATCATCATAATTGCTCCAGGAAGATGGAACGGACTCGTCACTGTAAAGCTGAATATCCGGGGGAGGTATTATTAAAGGAGCTTCATTATCGGTTACCGTTATATTGAAATGACATTCTTCAATATTACCCGATTCATCGATGGCTTTGTAAATAACCCGGGTTGTTCCGACAGGAAACGAACTTCCGGGTAGATTTGATTTTTCCCATGATATGTTTTGTAAAGAAGTACAGTTATCTGAAACAGAAGATTCAATCCACGTAACGCCGGCCTCGCATGATCCCGGATCCGCGTTAACAACAATATCATTTGGGCAATTCCGTATTTCCGGTGGCTCATTGTCAATAACCGTTATATAAAAAGAAGAATCTTTGGTATTTTCAAATGCATCTTTGACTGAGTATGTTACCTCTGTGATGCCAAATGAAAAAATGCTGCCGGGTTGATGAGATTCTGACCAGATAAGATCTTGCTGTGCAGTGCAGTTATCAATTGCTGTTGGTGCAGTCCAGTTGACAGTGGCATTGCATTCGCCGGCTTCGGTATATGCTGTGATATTATCCGGTAAATTGATCATTCTGGGTACCTGATTGTCAGATATGACCACCCGGAAAGAACAGGTAACAGTGTTTTGTTGCCGGTCCTTTAAAGTATAAGTGATAGTTGTGGTTCCTTCATTGAAAGTATAGTCATTGATTTGATTGAATCCCGATGATGGCGAGGTATCCTCTGTAGCTCCTGTCATTTTCCATGTCAAACTTACAAGGTCATCTCCCGAGAAAGAAACATTCAGGTTTTGGGTTATATAACTTGTGCATGTGTTTATATCTGTATATATCGAAATATCGTCAGGACATATAATTTGTAAAGGATCATTGATTTTTATTGTATCATTGATTTTATTTGTTACTGAATTTCTGTTTACAGAATTATAGTAATTCCGCCAATAATAAATCAGATTTGTTTTTGTGAAAGATAGGAGGGTTGATTGTGTTTCTGAAGATTGAAGGGAATGCCCGGAAGAAGCAAGTGAAGCTGAAAAGAATTGATCTAATTCATTTTGTTCGGTCAAAGAATATTCAGTTTTTATTGATAAAATTTCTGCAGGAGGGCCGTTTATGGGATGAATTCCTGTTTGCTTAGTTATATTGGAATAAATATAGGGATTATTAAGTTTATTTAATGCAATTAAATTATGTTTAGGAGACAGATGAGATGATTTTTGAGAGCTAAGTAGATTTTTATCGCAGAAGCTATTCTTTTTTGCTTCAAGAGAAAGAATATCAGGCAGATATTCGATAAATTCTGTTAATTCTCTCTCAGGAATATAATATTTAATGTCTGTTGAATTATATAAACAGATACCCCTTGCATTAGATTTAGCATCTAAAACAACAACAAGCAAGAATAATGTCAACACAAAAATCCTAACGACTTGTATGTCATTACTGTTTTTTACCATTACCATCACCATCACCAAATGCCATGGATAAGAAATATCATGACATTTTAATGCAAATTTACGGCTTTATTTTCCAGAAATTATAATTTGCGTCCACTTTTTTCTAAACAACAAGAAGAATTTTTTTTCTTAGATGTTAATGAGCTTTTTATTAAAAAAAGCAATACAAAATAACAAAATTTATATATGAATTCAAAATATTGAATATCAAAACCTTTAGGTATTTGTATAATTAAATTTTTTAAATATTGAGAATGCTTTGAAAAGTCAAAAAAATTATTTTATAAATTTACCTAATAATAGATCATAAATATTTGAATATTAATTTTTTATCTGATTTTTTAATATTAAAATTGATTCCGAAAAGTATAAAAACAAAAATATTTCAAAAATACTACATAAAAAATGTAGATATTTGAATATCATTTTTTTAATCTTGCTCAATTATTTTTTTATTCAATTCGATGATAAAATATACTTGAGCCAAGTCTAAAAAGGCGCTTCGCGCCCTTTTTAGGCAAATTTAAAAAATTTATTAAACTGATTTTTAGACATTTATAAAATAACATAAAGTATT
>CAZTAL010000064.1:0-5511 GCA_964611525.1 uncultured Prolixibacteraceae bacterium | reverse complement strand
CTCTTATGCTACAGGCTCACAACGATCTGATAGTGACATTGATATCGCAATAATATTTGAAGACGATAAAAGTAAGACTTTTGAAAATGAAGTAAAATTAATGATAATCAGAAACGGTGAAGAAACTCTTATTGAGCCTCATGCTTTTACAAAGGATGAGTTTAGAACCGGATCCCCATTAATAAACCAGATTATAAACTATGGAGAAAAGTTAATTATTTAAACGAAATTGGATAATTTTGATTAGCACCCATAAAAATATCCGATAATTTTAGCAATAGACCCATAAAAATATCCGGTATTTTATATACTAATAAACCACATCAGGGCAGGAAGTAGATTTTGTTTTGCCCGGCATTGCTAACCCCAAAGCCATAGAAGCCAAATTCGATAAGGCTTTGATCAAAAAAAGCAAATATCGTAAATTTAAAGAAACCTACCCGGAAATACCACTGGAGTATTTTTGGATGATGCCTTTTGATGAAGATTTTTTCAGACTCGGAATTAACTGTTAAAATATATCGGGTGTCCTTTTAAATAGTCAAAAATTCGGGGGGAGTGAAGATTATCTGAAAAATGAATATTAGAATTCGCAAGTCAGCTATAAAAGACTTAAAACAATTAACTTTATTTCATTAGCCTGGTATCAAATTTGAATTTTTTCTGATCAATTAATCGGATTTTTGAATACTCCGGATGCCGGCAATTCAATATGTAATTGTGTGAACTATGTATAATACAACTAGGCACTTTAAGGGCAATTGTTTTGGATTCTATAATCCAACTTTCCCCAATTTCTGATAAAATTACCGGAGCGGGATAGACCGCCCAGTTTTTGGGTAAGTCGGTTATTTCTATTGCAGTTATTGAATTATCAGGAATATCAAGAGTAAGGATGTCTAATTCCGGAATTAGTAATGACGGTGTATGAACAAGTGTTTCCAACAGTGCAATTTCCTTGTTTTCACCTGTATATAAAACAGGGGAACCTTTTTTATTCCAGCGGCCGCCAAACATAGCAGCTCCTCTTCCAGTCAAATCATTCGCATATTTTCTTCCTGTAATTCTATAAACATGCATAACTTAACTATAGACTCCGTATTCAATTCTTCCCAAAATATCTTTCACTTTTGAAATACCTCCCGGAATCTCAATCAATTCCTGTGGTTCCAATCCACCTAGAGCTTCATTTGGTAATTTTAGCCATTTAAAAAAAGCATCCCTGTTTTCAAAAACTTCTTCACCATAAAGAAATAAATCAGTTATTTCAAATAGTTTCACGGAGAAATTTCTATCCAGATTCCTGTTAGCTTTTGTCCAACGGTATAAAGTTGGCTCAGAAATATCCAATATTTGTGCAACTAATTCCTTTGTTAAATTAAAATATTTGCTAAAATTCAATATCACACTAACGTTGATTCCTGCACGGGCAATATGAATAAAGTCAAAGGGACTTTCAATTAAAGCAGGCATATATTTTTTACCAAGTACTTCTAAAAGTTTTTCGTAATGCTCAGTTGTTTTTTCTTCTATCATGTGATAATATATTTTATTACATGAACGAAATTAATCATTTTTTGTTTTATTTCCAATGAATATTCCCCATGAATGTAAAATATTCCCAATTTATCAGTTACTCATTTCGCTCAGTAGTTTTTCTGTTTTAAAAGAACCTGGCCTTGGTACATTGTTATTTTTAATCTTTCCTTCTTTTATAATTATATAGGCTGGAAATCCCGGAAATTTCAACTTTGATATGAAAATTTCAGTTTGGCTTTTTTCCAGATAGAAATGTTGGCCTGGTAACTAGTTTTCACTTACAAGTAACTTCCACGTATGCCTGTCAGAATTGCAGCAAACAGAGATAAACGCAATATTTAACTATTTTTTTAAATGTGATTCGATATTTTTTTCACCATTTCAATGTCCTTGCAATTATTTTCAATTATCTTGCCTTCCTTATCAATTAAAGCATAATGGGGAATCCCGGATATGTAGTATTTTTCGCGAAGAATTTCTTCCCAGTTCCCTTTGCAAATTAAATGACTACCCAAAAAATGGTGTTTTTCAATTGCGTCGAGCCAATCATCCCGGTTTTTATCCAAACTGATATTCAGGAATACAACCATTTTATCATTAAATTTTTCTATCATTGAATTTTTGTCAGGAATTTCTTTTATGCAGGGAGCGCACCAGCTTGCCCAAAAATTTAAAAAAATAATATTTCCCCTGAATTTTTTCAAAGAATGAAAATTACCGGTTATATCACCCAGATAAAAAACCGGGGCAGCTTCTCCGGGATTCAGGAAATCTGGTTGATCAAAATTAATATCCTTTCTTCTTGTGTTTTTAACGACATGATACAATACAGTATCGCTAAAACAAGGTTTTACAGTTACAAATAAAGAATCAATTTTTTCGAATTGGGATTTTTTTTCTGCAAGAAAATAAAATCTGGAAAATTTATGTGCAAAATACCATTCTCGGATAGTGCCATCCAGTTGATTTGTTACCTCGTCAATTTCTGCTAAGAATAAGGGGAATGCTCTTTCAAAACCCTTAGCATTACCCTCCATATCAAGTTTTTCATTCAATAATTTATTATTCAAAAAATAGTATGAACCTAAAAAGAAATAATAATTAACTGATTTGCTTGCATAGATATTATTAACTAAGATGGTGTCCAAAAACTGAAAATATTTATCGTCTCTTCCTGTTGATTCACCGTGAAAATAATTCCGGTAGGGTATTGCGCTCATTTTAAAAGAAGCATTACCGTAAAGAATATTTTGCCTTTCCATTTCGATGAACCAGTCAGGTAACTTTATTTTTTCAATATATGCTGAAAAATACTTCAGCTCTTCATTATACATCGAATCGATTTTTTCAGAACCTTCATATATGTTGAACGACGGCGAGGTAAAATTAGAAGCAGGAATACTTATGTCGAAGTAGTTGAAATGCTGCGTTTTATTTAACAGGTAAGTATTTATGGCACTTTCTCCAGAAAAAGAAATTGAGTTATAAACCTCTTTTTTATGATCAAAGTCAAGGTTAACTTTAAGCGTATCACAGGGAAGGGCAAATAAGGGAATTATGGTGTTTCTGAACGACATTTCAATCTTATTAAAAGGAGTACATTTTAAAGACAAATAATATTCGCCATCCTCCGGAATTACGATCCGTTGCATCAGATGTGAATAGTAAGGAACAATATTTACGTGGTTAACATTGATTAAAGTTGTATCTGATACATTTTTAACATCAAACTTCAGAAAAGTTTCTTCATCCCATTTAAGATCACTGAAAGGATCAGATTTTCTGCATGAGAAAATCAATATTATTATTGTAGTAATGGTGATAAATTTTTTCATACTCGTTTCCTCAGATTTTTGTAATAATTATTCCTACTCACGGATTCTGTTCAAAGACTAAAAGCAATTTCATTTTTGCAGTTTTTATTTAAGTTGGTTGAATAACTTATTTCCTTCACTTTGATATGCAGCATTTTATTCCAGTATTTTACCTTCAGGATCAACAATGATATAGCTTGGGAAACGAGTGATTTTCCATGAATATCTCTTGTGAGTATAATAGTACATAACTCATTTCGTCAATTCATAACTAATAAGAATTTTATGTTTGACATTTTTAATGTTTTAATCACTCAATAAGTTTGGTTATAATATTCCCATAAAACAATACTGCAAGGGCAATGACCAGACAATTAAGTAATCCAGTGGAGAAGCCCGTTGGAAAACCAGACCTTAATGTTCTCAAATTAATTTTAGCCAATTCAGCCAGCCTTTCTTGTGTCAGTCCTTTTGATTTTCTGGTTTGGCTGATCTTATCTCCGGTTGATTCCATGATTTAAAATACTTTTATAAAATTATATTGTTATATTGAAACTGATATCGGTTAATTTATGACATTTCTGCGACATTTTGTTTTATGCGGGTTTGTCGTAAAAACAAAATCATATCATGAATGTCAAATTTAAATTAAAAATCAAATAGCTGAGATAAATATCTGATTTAAAGTTACGATGCACTTTGAATCAGCGCAAATGATTTTCTTTAAAATTGAATAATGGGGTGTAAACCTGTAAGATCAAGATTTAAAATAGTATTACTGCAAAATAAACTTCACTTTTACACCAACTGTTTTCCCTTTGAATTTTTCAATATCGAGCTTTGAAATTTTATTGATCACGCGTTTGGCTTCATCGATTAATAGCTGTTCTTTCACTTTACGAGCTTCTTCTGCAGCATTTTTTGAAGGATATCCCGTTACAACAGAATCTTGCATTGTGTAACCGACAACAACAACTTCATCAAGATTAAAATCAGTTGCTGAGGATTGATCTGAAAGAATATCTATTATTCCTTCATTATCAATTTTGACAGATAAATTAACTGTTTTTTCAATGTTTGATTTTTGCGCTAGCAGTGGATATTTAATCTCACTGGCAATATATTTTATGAGTTGCAATTCAGTGTATATTCTAACAGGCTTAATAATAATTTCGATGACACCGTCTCTCCCTTTTTCTCCATATCTCTCCGCTGCTTTTGCATCTTTCAAAATGGTTACCGATTGTATGTCTGCCGGATTAATATGATCTACTGATTTGAATCCGGTAACAATTCCATCTACAACAATAAGCGGGTTATTTGCCCTGGAAACTCCGGTTTCAGTAATAAAATACTTTATATTAAGAGGCTTATAGCTTAATTTTTTCCAGGCTGTGCCAGCTTTTCCCGTCAGATTGATTTGATCATTTATCTTTTCAATTTCAAACAGAAAATCGGGATTATGGGATGAATTATTTTCTCTGGCAGTTGTCATTCCCATGTGATTTATAGCAACCGGTTTATTCTCAC
Source organism: uncultured Prolixibacteraceae bacterium (assembly GCA_964611525.1). Taxonomy (GTDB): domain Bacteria; phylum Bacteroidota; class Bacteroidia; order Bacteroidales; family Prolixibacteraceae; genus JAAYJR01. The sequence continues at coordinate 628 of CAZTAL010000064.1, read as the reverse complement.
TTATCGTAAATTTTAATTCCTTAAATGCACATCCTTCCAAGCCCTGAAGTATTAACTGGTTATTTTGGTACTCGATTGAAATAAGAAATTTTTTTAGTTCTTGATTTTCCACACTCAGTTCATTTTTTACAGTTGTTATCTCAACCGCCCCATGTTTTGCTTCGGAGCCGGATTCATTCTGCCTGTCCTCGTTTGAAATAGTTTCATCTGAAAGGGATCCGGCATTTTCCTGAGTAATTTTTCCGGTAGTAGTTGTCTCTTCCTGAGGCATGGAATGTAAAGAAGTTTGGTCTTTTTGGCCAGGGAGCACTTCTGTTTTAACCTCCCTGTTTGCTAAACCCATTATTAGGACGGCAATCAATGGGAGCACAGCTAATTTTTTAAGGGTGGCATATTTGTTGGCGGCTGACCTCTTCATCATGATAATACGGTTCCTGAGCTGCGATCCGTTTAACGCTGTCAGAAAAGGCGCTACTCCTTTTTTATCAGCCAGCGCAACCATGGCAAGCTGATAAGTTTTCACATCTGTGGTTTTTGCAATCCGGGCATCGACTTTATATTCGAGGTTGTTTTTAACCGCATCCTTTATCAGCCATGCAAACGGATTGAACCATTGTAAAATGAACAG
>CAZTAL010000063.1:0-11657 GCA_964611525.1 uncultured Prolixibacteraceae bacterium | reverse complement strand
CGATGGCTACGCTTTCAAAATTTTTTATTGCGCTTCCCAATATTAACGCACACTGTAGAACTTCATGACGATCACACTTTAGATATTTAGGTTATATTTGCAATGTAACCCAAAAACACAAACATCATGATTTTTAAATTACTGGATCGTTTAGGTCGTATTGACCAATTGATAAGGCAGAAAAGAACGGGAAATGCCGAAGAATTTGCCGAAAAATTAAACATTAGCCGAAGGCAGGTTTATAATTGGCTTGATGAGTTAAAAAGTTATGGTTTGGAAATAGCTTATGACCGTGAATTAAGATCTTTTGTATACCTCAAATCGTATCAGATAAATATATCATTTGATATTAAGGAGTTATCAAAAGAAGAAGCTATGGAAATTAAGGCTGGTGTAAATATTCTGAAAAAAATTGTTTTGTGCAATGAGATTGCACAAACACAAAATATATTTGACTATGCGATCTTAAATGAACTATGCAGGCCTGTTAGTTCAAATTTAGTTTGTAAGGCAATAGTGCCAAAATAATTAAAAGAACTTATAAAAATGAAAACACTGGAAATGAAAGATTTAAATCTGGTCGAACTGGATCAAACAACCCTTTGTGAAATTGATGGTGGACTTGTTGGTTTTAATTGGGGCATGTTTTGGAAAGGTTGCAAAATTGGTCTTGGTATAGGTGCAACTGCTGCAACTGCCGCATATATTGCTTATGCTTAATATTTAATTTTACTATTAAAATTCAAAAAATTATGGAAGAAATAAATAATACTGAACTTCGGGAAATTAATGGAGGATCTATTACATTAGCAGCAGTGGGTTGTGCAGTGCTGGGGGTTTCTACGGGAGTATTAATTGGAGCAGCCTTGGCTGTGGGTGTTTGTTATGCCGTCCGGAAAATTTGCGGGTAAGTAATTAAAATAGCTTGCCTTAAAAGATTTTTGTTATAAAACAGAACTAATGAGTAAAAAAGACAGAAAAATAGGGAAAAACAGTATTCTTATTCAATACTTCCTGCAGGGTTTTTTCATTGGATTGGTAATTGGTAGTATAGTTGCAACTGTTGCCTTTATATATTATACTTTTTTCAAGTAAGTCATTTGCTTTCATAAATATTTATTTATCTCCCGTTTATCGAATATTTGTTATGGACTAGCCTGGAAATGCCAGGACGATAGACAACATTTCATTCTTTTTTTGTATTTTTATAAAAAATATAACGATGAGCGTCGACAATAAAATAATACTATCAGAATTAAAGGAACACTTAATTGAAAATTATGGGGATTCTGTCAAAGACGTTGTTTTATTTGGATCTCAGGCACGTGGGGATTCAAATAAATTTTCAGATTATGATGTTTTAATAATACTTAAAAAAGCCTATTCAGGGAGGGATGAAAATAAAATTCTTGACTTATGCTATGACATTGATTTAAAACATGATATTCTGCTGGATGTTCATATTATATCAAATAATGAATTGAAAACAATCCGTGGAAAACAACCAATTTTCGTTAATGCTATAAAGTCAGGTATTTACGCATGACAATTGAAAAAGAAGTCGTACTTGAAATGTTCAATGAAATGAAAGAATTCATCTTTACTATTAAATCGTATTTGGACAAATATTAATAAAAATCAGCCTATAACTGTAGTATATTTTGGAAGCAATATGCCCCGAAAGCGGCTATTATTTTTGCAATAAAGCATTATGAGTATAATAGATAAAAATATGGATAAGATTAGTGATTTATGTAATAAACATAAAGTAGCAAAATTATTTGTATTTGGTTCTATCTTAACTGGTAATTATAATAAATCCAGTGATATTGATTTTATAGTGGATTTTCGGAATGTTGGCTTATATGAATATGCTGATAATTATTTTGATTTAAAAACATCATTAGAGAAATTATTGAATCGGCAAATTGATTTACTTGAGGATAAGGCTATAAAAAATCCTTATTTAAGAAAATCTATAGACTCTTCAAAGCAATTGATTTATGGATAATGACATAAAGACTTGGCTATATGATATCTTACAATCAATAAATGAAATTGATAGTTATTATGAAAACAGGCCCAAAATTTTTAATGAATATCTGACTGACATTAAGACAAAAAGAGCAATTGAGCGTAATTTAGAAATAATTGGTGAGGCAGTTAACAGGATACTTAAAAAAGATAAAAACTTTGAACTTGTTAATGCTCAAAATATAATTGGTACCCGTAATAGGATTATTCATGGGTATGATAAAATATCCGATAATTTGATTTGGAGTATTGTGATTAATCATTTACCTCAGTTAAAAGAGGAAGTAAAAGGATTATTAGATGAATGATGGTTAGTATGAGAAAGATTCCGTCTTCCGAAAAAGATGGAATCTTTCTCAAATAGTCAAACCAGAAAAATATTATTATATGGTACAGGTTAAAATTTACTGTAAAATAAAAGGTTCTCAGTATGAATTGATTGGGGTAATGGACTTGCAGACATTGCCAAAACCGGGGGAGAGGGTAAAGTACGATGAAAAACTGTACCTTATTGAAGGTATAATCCATGAACCTAAACGTTACGGATTGATTTGTAAACTGGACAAGAAATTAATGTCACACATGGAATACAAAACACTCAGAGACCTGTATGATATGGATAGTTAATAACTCTCACTCAGGGAGCTTTGCTAGATGATTAATTATCAACAAAATATATTGAAAAAAGTCAATAAAAAACTTGAAAACACCTCTAAACAGATTAAATTCGTAAAATAATGTGAGTATATCATTTGTAATTGATCATTTTATAGACGAAAATAACAGAGTTAGCGGACTTTATATACGGACTTTACTCAGGGAGCTTCGCTAAATGAATATATATATAGACTCTCTAGAACCCTCCTGCTGATAAATGCAGTCCCAGAGTGCCTGAAGATTTCATTTCCGGACGCTGGAACGGGAATGCGTAATATGGTTCAAGAATAATAGCCCCGAATCTTGAACCGTCACCCACATAAGCTACATACGACCTGTAAATGAAGAAAGATTCCGGAGCATCAACTTTATATGATTTTTTTCTAACCAGTCTTCCTCTGTAAAAATAATTATTTATGCTAATTTAGCCGGTTTTTATTGTATTTTTCCTGATATGGTTTAATTTTTTCTTTATCATTTTTTTACGAATAGGGTTCAGCTTGTCAATGAAAAGTACACCCTGCAAATGATCATATTCGTGCTGAAAAATGCGTGAGGCAATTCCCTCCAATATTTCTTCGTGCCATTTGAATTGCAAATCACGATAGCGCACCCTGACTTTTTCAGGTCTTTTTAAATCTTCAAATATTCCCGGTATGCTCAGACATCCTTCCTGAAAGTAGCCCTCCTCTTCTCCATAACTAAGTATTTCAGGATTTATATATGTTTTTTCAATAATTTCACCCAATTCATTCCCGTACGGAGTGGTATCAATAATAAAGAGGTTTTTTGTCAATCCTACCTGTGGGGCAGCTAAGCCAACACCTTTATTATTTTTCAGTGTCTGCATCATATTAGTTGACAGTCCGGAAAAATCATATTTTTTGTCAACGTCAAATGATTTTTTTCTCAGAACAGGCGCGCCATATATAACAATCGGAAATTCCATTTTTTATTTCTTCTTATTTAACAAAAAAAACTGTTACTTTTCTCCATGCCAAGCTACAATTGGAAACTTGCATTTTAAAGTTTTTAACTGTAATCATCCCTTAAAAACTTTTTATTATGTTTTTCAACATTAGTGTAAACAGCAGAACCTCATGATAATGCTATTTTATATATTAAATTAATAAAAATAAACAAATGTTTATAATAGCACAAATTTAGAAAATATTCTGTGAAATTTAATATTCAATACCCTTTCTGGCGTTAATTCCTTTTGAGTAGTAATGCTTTATTTCCTTCATTTCTGTTACAAGATCAGCTATTTCTATCAGTTCGGGAGGTGCATAACGTCCTGTTATAATAATTTCGGTTTTATCTTTCTTGGTTTTTAATATCTTTATGAGTTCCTGAGATGAAAACAGCTTATAGTAAACAGCTATAGTAGCTTCATCAAGGACTACAATATCATAGAGTCCTGCGGAGAGTATATGGCTAATTTCCTTCAGACCTTCATTTGCAGCCCGGATATCGTTCTCAGTAGGGATTTTAACAATAAAGCAATCAAGTCCATATTGTTTGATAGTGATATTTGGAATAAATTTATTTATGGCATCTATCTCTGAACTGGATTTACCTTTGATGAACTGCGCAAAAAAAATTTTTTTACCGGTTCCCGCAGCCCGTAAAGATAAGCCTAGAGCAGCAGTCGTTTTGCCTTTTCCGTTACCTGTATAAACATGTATGTATCCCTTGTTGGTCATTTCGTCTTACTATACCTTATTTGCATGCATTGGATATTTTAAGGTTGAATACTGAAGGGTATTCTTCCATTAAAGGTTCTATTTGTGTTATAACCATATTCATAACATCATTATAATTTCCTGAAATCAGCGTACTCATAACACCCGCCTCGATATTGATTTTTTCATTTTCTTTCATTCTGCTGATTAATTTTTTTACAGGTTCATTGTACTTATCAACTAGCGGATAATAGCTTATTTCTAATGTAATTTTCATTTTTGTAATTATTTTGAGTCTCAAATTATATTTTATATTCCTATTAATTATTTGGTGATCATGCTATTAATGTTCTTGAAAATTTATTTGCTAAAGACGACTTATTTTAAAAAATATTTCGGGTGATCCTAATGGTAAATTAATAAATTTTTGTCCTTCTTTTCCATAATATTAGGATGGCTGTTTAGTAACTTTTTTTACTGAGATTGCCATAAAAGCCGGGTGCACATTATTTTGTTTTTTCGTTCCATCCAGTAATTCAAAAGTTGGTGAGAAATATACCCCATAGTTTATTTGTGGATGTCCGAATCTTGATAACAATTGCTCTATTTCCTCCGGAGTAAAAAAGTGGCCATGTCTATAAACTTTACTGTTGATTTTGTTTTTTCCCAGTTCGGATAATTCATTCAGACAACCTGCCAGCAAAGTACCTCCCGGTTTCAGGACACGATCAATTTCATCTAATACCTCGTTTATATTATTGACAAATTCCAGCATAGTTATAGTAGCTATTACCGGGAAACTATGAGCCGTGTATGGCAAATCAGCAGCATCAGCTTTTTGGAATATCGCATTACCGATATTTTTTTCTTTGGCTATCTGCAACATTGTTTCTGATGTGTCAATTGCCGTTACCTTAAATCCCTCCCCGCTGAAATAGGCTGTCCAGTGCCCGGTACCGCATCCCAGTTCCAGAAGGTTTCCGCGTGGCAGTTTTTTGAGAAAGGATGTAAAAGTATCCTTCTCGATACGGTCAACTGTTCGTCCCGATTTCTTCTTATAATAATTGTCGTAATCTTTTGCGATATCAGGGACAGTGAATATATTTTGGTCCTCCATATTATTTATTTGTTTAAAATATTATAATTATTTTATTTCATTTTTATTGTTGAGCCTGTTCCTAAAAGTCTAAAAACAGAAATATCTCAAAAATTCTATATGAATAGTAAATATAAATATTTGAATATCAGTATCTACGTTTTTTCAGGGCAAGCCTGAAAAAAACCGCTTCGCGGGAAATATTGTCTGTTTTAAAACTAACAACATGGTGAGTTTTGTGGCCTAAGCGCCTAAATGCTTATTCAATTATTTTTTATTGAAATTTGATGATAAAATATATTTTTTAATCCCTCATTACCTTGCAATATGGCCCCAAGAAAAATAACTTGAGAAAAAGAATTTACATAAGAGAGTACACTTACTGTTTATTTTTAAAAGGTTTGAGATTGAACTCGTCATTCTAATTCTTATCATACATACGCATTATTTCACGACTTGTTTATAAATAAATAAATTTAAAATTTTAAAATATATACCCCTTTCATAATAAGTTTAAGAGTCAAGTTTTTCGTTTTTCGTCCTTTGCCGGACAAATTTATAAAATTATTTTAATTGTTTTAATTTAAACTTAGTCTAAATAAAAAAATCTGGTTGAAAAGTGTGCTAAGCGTTTTTTAAAATTTTATATCTGAATAAAATATAATCATTATTAAGTTCTACAGTCATGTTATAATTTCAAACAATGAACTGAAGCATTTTAGTTATTAGTCTCCCATTATATGGCAATATATCCCCAAGAAAAATAATTTGAAAAAAAAGAAGTTACATAAGAGATTTTACCCGATTTTCATTCAAAAAATCGTCCGGAAACAAAAAAATTATACGAAATAAAATAAAATGCAATTTTGTCTTATTTATTTTTTACTTTAACCACAAAATAAATGAGTTTTCTTAATGGCACTATTTATTAAGATAGTCCCCAGCCATTTCCAGCTTTTGAAACCATTTTTTACCATATTTTCTGATCAGGGCTTCTTTTAAATACTGGTATAGTCTTATTTTATGCAATTCCCCGTACTCCCTTCCCGGTTTGCATATATCAAGTTCCTGGTAATTCACAGCATCGAATTTTTCGTATTCAGTAATACGTATCGGGAACAAGTGACACGAAAGGGGTTTCCGGAAGTTTGTTTTTCCTTTTAGAAATGCTTTTTCTATGCTACAAAGCAATATTCCTTTTTCATCATAATATGAATATGCACATTGACGGTTATTTACAAGGGGGGTTACCAGATCGCCATCGGAATCGTTTATCGCGAATCCCTGTTTCTCAATTTCTTTGCGGTTTTTTTTCGGAAGTGAGTCTTTAATGAGATGATATTCATTTTTAATTATTTCTGCCTCTTTTTCAGATAATGGAGCACCTGAGTCACCTTCAATACAACAGGCTCCCCTGCATGCAGGCAGATTACAGGCAAAGTATTTTTCAATTATATCACGACTGATTATTGTATGCCCTATTTCTATCATTTTTTATGTAATAAGAACTTTCCCTGTCATTTCTTTAGGGATATCCAATCCCATTATTGAGAGCAGGGTAGGAGCCACATCGGCCAGTATCCCGTTATTAAGCTGCACGTCTGTTTTATCTTTGCTGACCAATATGCAGGGCACAGGATTAAGTGAATGTGCTGTGTTTTCAGAACCGTCTTCGTTTACTGCGTTATCAGCATTACCATGGTCAGCTATGATCAGTATGTTGTAATCTCCTTCAAGGGCAGCTTCCACAACTTTTTTTGCGCACTGATCAACTGCAACGACTGCTTTATATATGGCGTCATAAACGCCGGTATGACCTACCATATCGCCATTGGCGAAGTTGAGGCATACAAAGTCGGCTTCTTTATTTCTTAGTTTGGGCACAATTGCATCTTTTATCTTTGGCGCCGACATCTCAGGCTGTAAGTCGTATGTCGGTACCCTGGGCGATTGGATCAGAATGCGCTCTTCGCCATCAAATTTTTCTTCGCGTCCACCACTAAAGAAAAAGGTAACATGGGCATATTTTTCCGTTTCAGCGATCCTGATTTGTTTCAGACCTGCTTTTGAAACAACCTCTCCCATGGTGTTAACAACATTTTCTTTGTCAAAAATAACATTGATATTTTTGAAATCAGCTTTATAGTTAGTCATTGTATACCATTGCAAATCCATGGTTTTCATACCGTATTCAGGCAGATCTTGTTGAGTAAAGGCAATGGTTGTCTGGCGAAGACGGTCGGTCCGGAAATTGAAGCAAATAACCACATCTCCTTCCTTTATAGAGGCTAACGGTTCGCCATTATCATCGACAATAACAATGGGTTTCATAAATTCATCCGTAACACCTCTGTCGTAAGATGATTGCACAGAAGCCAGAATATCGGAAGACTTTTCTCCTGTTCCCTTTGTATAAAGATCGTAAGCAAGCTTTATTCTGTCCCAGTTTTTATCCCTGTCCATTCCATAGTATCTGCCGACAATAGAAGCGAAACGTGCATTTGTATTTTTCAGAGCTTCCAGGTCGTTTTTGATAAAATCATATCCCGAGCGGGGATCGGTATCACGACCGTCTGTTAGTCCGTGAATAAAAATGTTTTCGAGTCCCATGTCAGTTGCAATTTGACTTAGTGCTACCATATGGGAACTAAGCGAATGAACTCCCCCGGGTCCTATCAACCCTATAAGATGCACATTTTTATCATTCTTTTTGGCGTAGTTATATGCTTTAAGTATCTGTGGATTTTTCCACAAGGATTTATCTTTAATTGCCCTTGTTATCTTAACCATATCCTGGTACAGTACCCGTCCTGCCCCGATATTAAGGTGGCCTACCTCCGAGTTTCCCATTTGTCCTTCAGGAAGACCCACGTTTTCGCCGCTTGCGAGAAGCTGGGAGTGAGGATATTTTTTTACAAGTGAATCCATAAACGGGGTGGGGGCAGTTGATACTATATCACGTTTTGAGCCATCACCAATTCCCCATCCGTCAAGGATCATCAGCAATGTTTTTTTTGTTTCAGTCATATTTGGGGTATTAATAAAATTTTGATCTTTTATCTATTATTTCCACATTCTTCCTATGAGCTTCATAAGCCTGGGAATATGCACGGTATGTCAGATCCATTGCTAATCTCATTTGTTCATCTTTTACATCCGCATCCTGTTCATCAGTTTCATCAATAGAAGTTACTTCAACGATGAATACACCATTGTTCCCGGCAACAGGTTCGGATATTTCCCCGCGTTCAAGTGAGAATGCAGTTCCTGTCAGGACAGGTTCCATTCCTGCACCCGGAACTGACATTGAGTTGAAATTTATATTTGTTGCAGTTTTTATTTCTGTACCTAGTTCAGATGCAATTGAGTCAAGATCATTTTTACCTTCTCGTGCGGTTTTCATTTTATTCATCAGGAAATCAGTTTTTTTTTGCTTTAACACAGCAAGTTCAACTCTTTGTTTTACTGTCTCGAAATCGGCAATTCCTTCTTCTTTTGCCGAGACAAGAGTGGCAATAACAAAATTGTCACCCAGATCGAATATTGTAGAGCCCTGTGAGTCCTGTATCATTTCTCCTGCTTCCGAATCGTATGCAGCCCTTATTAATGGTCTTGCATTTTCAAGTCCTTCAATTTTACGGTCGTTTTCCTTTACCGATGCAACTTTTTTATTAAGATCCTGTTCTGCTATTGCAGCATCAAATTCTTTTTTTGTAGTGTTATTACCGGCAAATTTGCTGGCCTCTGCATAAACATTCTGGTATGTTTCAGTACTTGGTACTACTTTTCTTACAAGGTATGCAACCTGTACCTGCCTGGTTTCCTTTCCGCGTTCGGTTGTTTGTATTATATGTATTCCGTACTGGGAAGTAACTACCGAAATTTCATTTATTTCATTATTAAATGCTGCTTCTTCGAAGGGTTTGTCCATTTGTCCCCGGCTGAACCAGCCTAATTCCCCGCCTTTCATAGCAGACCCCCTATCTGTGGAGAATTCCATCGCCAGGGTGTTAAAATTACTTCCATTTTCTATAGCTGTTTTAAGACTATCAGCCAATTCTTGTTTGGAAGCCAATTCTTCCTGGCTGTTAACCTCCAGTAAAATATGTCGTGCCTTGACGGAGTCAGGCATCATTTCCGAGGCATGCAGTTTAGCCAGTTTGTAAGCATTATCTTCAAAATATGGCCCCAAGACACTATTTACTTCCACATCCGTTTCAAAAATCCATGTAGCAATATCTTCAGGAAGATCTTCTTTTTTATACCACGTATCATCAAATCCAACATCTGAGTTTGAATTTACAAAGGATACGTTATCGTTGGTTGACGAAAAGTCCTGTACTATATCATTAATCCATTCTTCTGCCTCTTGAAAATCTTTTTCTGAAGGTTCTACCGGATAAGTTATGTATTCGATTGTGCGATTTTTTTCCTGCTCGTAATCATCCTGGTGGAAATTGTAGTAATCTTTCAGATCTTTTTCAGTTACGGTTATCTGGCTGTCTGCCACACTGCCGGTAGCCAGCATAATGTAATCAAAGTTAATCTCTTTGCCGATTTCTTTCAATTTTTTTTCTGCTTCCTGGCTTGTGACATAGAGTCCTTTACCAACCAGATTGTTATACTTGGTCTGGATGCGCTCTTTAGCTATTTGTTTTTCAAGATATAGCCAATATTCCCGTTGTTCAGGTGATACTCCTGTTTCAAGGTTCTGAAGAAAGCGAACTACTGCTCCGCGGTCGACCTGACCTGTGTTAGGATTACGGAATAATTGCTGAACGATAGGATGGAGGTTTGTTCCCTGAAGCATATCAAACATTTCTTCTGAACTTACTGTTATCCCCAGCTCTTTATAAACATCATCCATGATTTTTTCACGTACAATATTTTGCCAGGTTTGTTCACGAATCTGAACCCAGTTTTCTTCATCTAACTGATTCTGCTGAGTATTCATTTTATAAATTTCGCCCAGTTCTTCTGCTTGTTGTTGGAATTCAGGATACTGAACTGACTCTCCTTTAATTTTAGCTATCTCAAGTCTGTCGCGCTGGAACAGGGAACTGCCGGATTGAAGCATGTCGCCAAGGATGAAAGCGGCTAATGAAATACCAATTACAATTGCCACTAAAACTCCTGCTTTTGTTCTTATAGTTTGTAATGTTGCCATCGAATTACAGTTCTAATAATGTAGAATTTATTTTAATTTTTTCGAGCTACGAAGATAACAATTTTCAAAAGAAACCATAAGGATTACTTTAATTTAATAGCTTCCTGAAAGGAATCGACCTCGTTATTTTTATTTACGGGATTATTTTGCCTTTCATTGTTATCGTTGTCTTTCGGATTTTTAACATCAACATATATTGTACCTTTTGGATCTTTTATCCTCCAGTTTTCCAATGACTGATCCGATTCGAACCCTATTCCTGTGATGATCTGGTCAGTTTTGATGATTCTGACATATTCTTCTGTATATATTTTTTCTGTTTCTTCTTCCCATATAAGGTGTTCTGTTTTTAATGTATCGCCTTTATTATTTGTGGCTACTACATTATTTTTAGCTTCCCACTTTTTTTCCTCAACGAATTGTTTAGCATATTCAGCAGTGATGCCGGATATAATATTATGCTGGTTGTCGTATTTGACGAGTTCGATGCCCTGAGGGAACTCTACGTATGGTTCTCCTTCTGTTTCAAATCTCAGCAGTTTGGGCGCTTTAAGATAAAATCTCACTATTCCGCTATCCGTATATAAAGTTTCAAAATCGGTTGCTTCAACAACAGGAAGGTTTTCAGAAGAGTTGAATGCTTTTATCTTTTCTATATTATTTTCACAACTATATAAAATTATTGCAGCCCATATGGTACAGGCTACAATAATAAATCTAGCCAAATATTTTTTTTTATTAAAATCTGATTCTTGTTGTTTCATTGATCCAACCCCCTACTTTGTAGGTTTTGCCTTCCTGCAAACCACGGAAAAAAGCCTCTTCTTTACTAGGGAAGTATTTCCTGTATGTAGAAGTCTTTTGAGATGCTTCCACTGCACAGTCAGGTCCTGTTCTTCTGGCACGTTCAAAATAATCTACAGCTACCCAGAAAACGGTTGATTGTTCAAAATCATCTTCACCGAAAGAACGGCTGGCGGCAACATATATATCACCAATCAGCATTAGAGCCTTGCAC
>CAZTAL010000062.1:0-17307 GCA_964611525.1 uncultured Prolixibacteraceae bacterium | reverse complement strand
TGCAGATAATATAAATATATCAATAAATGATTGGATTGATTTTGGAAAAATAATAAAGTCATAAACTGAAATGAAACAAATGACATTATTTTGAAAAAGCACGAATGTCCAACATTTCTCACATTGAGTTTTTTATTAAAAATCTGAAAAATGAAAAAATATTTGGTTATCAAAACAGTCGAATTCAATAAATTTTCTATTGTATTTTTTATTTTAATGATATTGACAACATCAGGTTGGGGATATTCAGGTTTAAAGCAAGATCATACTTATATAAATAAACAGACATTCCAGGCACAGGCTGTCCTGACAGTTTCCGAAAGCAAACGGTTAATTGCCAAAGCAATTGCACAATCATCTTTTGTCCAAAGTGCTCTTGAAGAGGGAATGGTAATAATTACAAAAGGGACAACAACCACTTATGTAGCAGAAGAAATTTTAAATATTAGTATTACGCCCGGATCATTTCTACTGGGGAGAACCCAACCGGCAAAAGATGATAAAAGACTGGAAGCGGAAAGAAATATTGATGAGATTATCATTGTAAATGGAGAACGCCGTAAAGATATTACGCTTGCAGATGCAGTGAAGGATATGAAACCAGGTGACGTGGTAATAAAAGGGGCAAACGCGCTGGATTATAAAAACAGGATGGCGGCAGGATTAATAGGCGCTCCGAACTCGGGTACAACAGGAACAATAATTCCATATATTACAGCTTCTAAAGCTAATCTTATAATTCCTGTCGGTCTTGAAAAAGAAATTGGGAGTGACCTTGTCAGTGTCGTTAAGCAAATGCATGAATCCTTGGAAAGTCTTAATAAAGTCCCCTCAATGTATATGTATACAACAGGTCAAATAATAACCGAGATTGAAGCTCTGGAGATATTATCCGGAGTGTCTGTAACTCATATTGCATCCGGAGGAATCAGCGGAGCTGAAGGTGCAGTACGAATTCTTATCCGGGGTCAGGAAGAAAATGTGAAAAAGGCTCTTGATATTATTGAAGATATACAGGGAGAGCCACCATTCGTCAGATAAAAGTCCGCGATTATGCAACACATCTCGGGAGCACTTTTCCCTCGCCACGAAGTTGGTATTAATTTACAGGAGACTACCATTGCTGAAATGCTTAAAGAAAAGGGAAAGGAAACTGGAAACTTGTGTTGCCTCACGATTGGCGGTCTTATCACGCTTTACCCGGTAATGACGGGTAGGGGGACCACGAATTAAAATGACTGTGGAAGAACCGTAACTTTATAACCTCATGCATGATCCGGTTGAAGAGTACAACGTTATTGAGATATATCCGGAAAAGGCTGATGAAATTATACAGATTGTTGAGGCTGCACGGGCAGAGCTGGGGGATCTGAATGTCGGTCTCGAAAAAGGCACCGGCACCAGGGAAATAGGAAGAAAGTAGTTATTTCTATTATTTTTAAACCGGCACCATCACGGAATAGGATGTCGGAAAGAAAGCCATTCCAAGGGGAAAAATACATCCGATATTACCGGCAGTTTCATCAGTACTATCATATCCGGTATAGGTAAACAGAAAAAGTGTTATGGCACATAATAATCCTACAAAAATATTGAGCATGTCAGTGTGGTAACAGGTCATTATACCCGAAATAATTTTCATAAGTGATAATAATGCTTTAAATTTATATGTAAATTAACTATTGAATCTTATACATACTATATGTACAATGAGGCAGTTTGCCAGTTTTTTCTTATGCATGATATTCTAATTTAAAATTAATCAGCATGTTTACACTAAGACATTTCTTATTATCATTGTGTTTGCTATTTTTTTCGGGAATTCAAGCTTATTCCCAAAAATTAATCGGAAAGGAACTCGTTAAAACAGACGACCTGAGCTCTCTTGTTGAATCAGGAATTGGTTTGTTATTTGGCGCGAAAGATATTGAGGGCGATATTAATAAGGTAACTGTCACAGATGAAAACTTTAAAGGGATTACAATTCAGATAGCATACGAAGGTTTTACGGATAATTGGTTAAAAGGTAGTGTTATTGGCGAAAATAAAGCAGCAATACAAGAAATTGAATCAGAGCCGGTACCTTTCGGCTCAAATAATAAGGTTATTGAGATCCATCTTGAGTTGAAAGGTGATGTAGAAAAAGATGCAATTGAATCTGCTTTTCTTAAGTTAATTGTTTGTAAGAATGAAGATGATGTAACAGGGAGAGTATTTGTTTATCAGCTTCCCAAACAATGGAAAAAATCAGGATTAACTTCAGATGAACATTATATTCAGGAGGACAAGGAAATTACTCTTAATCCTGTTCCAGTTGGCAGTGCTTCCAGATTAAAAGATGGCGGAACAGTTATCCTTCCGCCTCCGGGGAAAGTTGCCAGGGTTAAAATAAACAAGGATATTTACCAATCAAAGATCGAGCGCCAACCAATGAAAATTCCTGTGCAGACATTACAAAATTTACAAACTGCAGATCAGAAACGAATAATTTTCTCTCCAAACATCATAACAGACAAACAACAATACCGTCAAATTGAAGAATCCCCAAAAGACAACACGACCAGACCTTTAAAAATTGCTAAAATAAATCTGGCCCCCTTACAATTGAGCAAGGAACAAATAGAAAATGGTGCCGAGGGTCCCGGGAACCTTGCCATTTCTTTATGGGATGAGATAAATGCCGATATTAATTTTGATTTCGGGGAAGATAAAATATCCAATATAAGCACTGATATTTTCCCTGATAAAAATGAAAATTCCGGATACTATTATTATTATCCTACCTCTTACAATTTAGTATGGACACCGTATGAATCATATAACTTTAAAATTCTTTACGGTTCGGGTTCGGCAGGAGCCGGGGGCAGAGTGATCATGTTTGCAAAATTATCGCCCTCCATCGGTACCCGCGAGAAGCAGATGGTTGAAGAACTGGTCAAGGATTATACAACAAATAATGATCTGAAATTTGAAAAGCTACTTCCCATTCCGCTGGCTGAAGAGCCTCAGATAGATTTATCCGGTCATTTGAGCAATTTGTATGGTATTCCTTCAGATAGTATAAGTATTAATATCACAAATATTTTTAATCCGGTAGACATGGCCTGGCCCATGGATACAAAAAATGCAGACGATCTTATGGTTGGATTAAAAGAGGTCGACCTCAACGGAAATATTAAGCTTGTTCCACAAGGAGAAATGCCATCATTGAATATTCCTGTCAAAATTTCGCTTGATGACAAAAATATACTTGGCCGTATAGAACTTCAAAATAATCTTTGGAGAAACCGGATATGGAAAAATGAGATGCCTTTTCCGGTAAAACTAAAATATTTACATGCATTTTTTATAAATAGGGACGAAAAAGGTGAAACCAGGCCATTCATTTATTCATGGAATCTTGGTGATGAGGAAGTACCTGTATTGTCAAAGGTAAGGTTTAATGCGTCTGATATTCCCAAGGTTGTTGATAATAAAGCACAAAAAATCTGGATTGAATATTCTGTTCCTGAATGTATGCCTTGCAAAGACAAAATAATCAATGAACTTATAGGAGGTACGGTATCGTCCAGGGAGCAAAAAATTGAAGTGGTTTCTCTGGTATTAGAAAGGTTGAATGCATATGTAATGGAAGTGACTTTACGTTCTAAATATGCTGATACCAAAGGTGAAAGTATTGTAGAGCTCCCCGCTATAAAAGTACAAGAGGATATGGAGTCCTATTTTTCACAACCGCTCTTTGTTCCGGAAGGTCAAAATCTGGAATATGAATATAAAATAAAAATAATAACTGATGATGAAATTCTGCAGTCGGACTGGAGATATTCGGACGAATCCAGCCTTTATCTGAATAAATCATTGGTTGAACAAGCATTGGGCAAATTTCCCGGTGAATAAAATGAACAGGTAATTTTCTTTGCTCAAATTTTTAATTAATTTTTTTACAAACGAGTCACGAAATTTCGTTCATATATGGAAAGAATTTGAATGACGAGTTTTATCTCATACTTTAGAAATAAACAACTTTAAGGAGATAAAATAATTACAAAATTTTAAACGAATGAAACAATTTTAAAAATGTGTACAAAAAACAAAATACGTTTGTTTTTACTTTTATTAATTTTCCCTATTCTTATTCGGGCGCAGCCGGATTTTAATCAGCTAGTTGAATACGAGGGAATTCGCTGTTTTTTGGATACAAAAAAAGAAAATGTTGCATATTATTCTCCGGGTAAGTTGTCTGTAGCAACTGATCGCGAAGGTAAACCTGATTTTAATTTTTTACAAACAAGATATACAGGTAGTGTTGTTTATGATGATCGTAACAGTTTCAGGTTTAACAGTATTATTAGTTTCCGGGTGATAATGGAACAAATACCGGCTGAAAAAATAAAGAAAATTAAAAATGCCATTTTCCAAGGGAAAAATGATCCGCTTTTGCTTCCATTGCCTGTAAGCAATATCAAAACGAATCTCATTTTTATTCCGGTTGAAGAAGGTCAATCAGATGCCGATTCCACAATTTTTACAGGTGGTAATCTTTCATCGGAAAACAATAAAGGCATTAACCGGAAAGGAACTTACTGGAGAGAAAGAGAATTCTCACTAAGATTGGATAATCATTCTTCACAAGCACTTTGGGAAATGCTTGATAATAAACAGACTTTAATGAGCCTTAATTATGCATTTTTTTCAGAAGGAATAAAACAACAGATGGAAGAAATTATTTCAGATGGCGAAAAGAAAATTTTTGAGCAGATGCTGGATCAGTATGAGGAAAATGAAGATAGTGCAGAAATTAAAGAGATTTGCATTAAATCGGATGCTTTTGCAATCCGCATTGACACGGAAAAATGGCCGGGATTAATGCATAAAGTTGATATTAATGAACAGGTTCCCCCTGGTTATGCAGCTATAGAGGTACGATGCTACGATTTCAACGATAATTTGAGGCCTGACCTTTTCGCTAAGCAAATTGAAATAAAAGCAACAGGGGTGGGTAGGGGTGATGTGATTGCAAAAACTACGTTTTCACAAAAGGCATCTGATATTTATATGCAAAACATTAAATTTCCCTATGCGGTCAGGCTCGATAAACCACTATTTTACAGGATTACGAGTATCAGTCAGGAAAAACCGCCGGAAAAAACAGAATGGATAGAGCAGCAAATGTGGGCAGATATAATAGATATAACATCACCGGAGAGTGAAATTGAAAAAAAGGATTTTGATGAGTAATTGATTATAATACAATTGCAAATAAAATATTTAATCATTTAAGAATATTTAAAAAATAAGAGTTGATAATTTGCCCGGATAACAATGATTTTTAAATTAAAATATATTCATATGAGAAAAAATATTTTCATATTAAACTTTTTTTTGTTCTTGTGTTTGTCAACCTTAGCACAGGTTAAATATGATGATGGAAGGATTCAACTGATGGGAGTCCAGTTGCTGCAGGATCATGATAATCCGGATGAATATTATTATCTTCCTCAATACCCGAGTCTCTCGATCAACAGTGAAGGAAATGTAGAGTTAATGTGCATAAAGTATGTTGGAGAAGAAGGACAGCCGAGTGGCGGTCTGTTTCATGCATTAATTCAATTTACACTTCCTGCTGAAATACTGGAGGAACTCCAGGCAGCTATGGAAGAAAAGGTACCCGGTGCAAAGATAATGGGGCCGGTTCCCTTGCAGCCATTGGCATCTGAGGAAGGTGAAGGTACAGCCGGCTTTACCATTGTTTCTTCTGTATTATCGGATGCCGGAGGTGAAGAAGCATTAACCCGTTCGGTTATCACTTCAGGACATGCGCCGCTTCTTCCCGGCTCTAAATCGGCAATTGCTGCAAATCTCACCCCTGAAGGGGCTACATTACTATGGAACTCATTTACAGGTGCCACATCAGATGTTTCGGCATCGATCAATGCTTGTTACGAGGCTTCCGTGAAAGCTTATAATGCTGTTGTTTCAGCTGAAATGAATGTCGTTTATGATCACTTTAGCAGGGTTTTTAATTATCAGGAAGGGTATACCCGCAGACAATTACGGAAGATTGTTGATGATCTCCAGAGAGCAGGAGATATGAAAGTGGAAGTTTTTGACCGTTCTGAAGGACTTGGAATAAAATCTACAGAAATGGAGGGTATTTTAAATGTTATTACCGATAAGCTTATTGAGGTAATGTTCAACACTGAAACCGGTTGGTCACAAGCTCCGGAGAAAGAAACAGCTGTGGAAGTGGGACAAATAAAAGGACGTCAGTCCAGGGGCTGGATAACCAAACTCTTTAAAGGAACAGGAAATCAGAAATATATTTCCGACAACCAATACGTCTTAAAGGAAAGAACAGATATTAATTCTAATTCTTTTTATCTGAATCTCAGTAAAGAAACAACTATAAAAGTACCATTACATTCATCCGGAAATCTGGGAGGTTTTTATGAAGAACTGGGTGATGATGAAAATTATTTCAGAATTGTTGATTTAAACGATCCGGCTTTTCAGCGCAGAGAAGTATTTTTTCAAATAGATGGAGAATATGTGGATGCTTTCTCTTCAAAAATAAATTTTGTCTCTGTGAATTTTCTGAAGAAATATGATTCCAATCCTGATGTAACAAAATCAATTATTTTCAATTATCAGGATGTGGAAAACGGAAAGCAGGTTAAATCTGTAAGCTTTCCCCGTTTAGGTGCGGAAAATGCCGGTTGGCTTGATTATGAATACCGTTTAAACTGGAGTGTCCGTGGTTTTGATGATCCCGTTAAAGTACCTGAAAGGGAGGATGAATGGATAAAATCCAATGCCCCTGTTATTTCTTTAAAACCTCCCTTTAATAAGGTTACTGTTGAAGTTGATGCCGACCGTTCTATGTTTAAAGATGCAGGAATAGTAACGGCAATTGTGGAGTTTGCCTCTACCCTTATGGGAAGAACCGAAAAAGTTGGGAGGGTACGGCTTGGTGCAGAGGATGCCGAGTCTGTTTCTAAATTAGTATTATACCACGATGAAGGAGAACAAATTGCATACAGGGTAACCTGGGTGTCAAAATACAAAACAGAAAAGACACCTGTGAAAGCATTGGATTCCGATTACCTGTATTTATTACCTCCCGTATCTGATGATTTCTGAAAAGATAATGAGTTCAGTATAAAACTAAAATTTTTATTTATCAAGTTTTTATCTCTTTTGTAATTAATTGAAAAATAGTTAAATAAGTTTTACCAATTTGCCTTAAAAGAGAAGGCAGAACGTTTTTTGACAAGACTCAATAATGATGAAATGAGCTATTGAAATAGTTTAATTATTAAATTATAAGAATCGTTATAATAATATATGAACTTGATTTTACCTGAAGATATGATTTTAAGGTTAATAATCTATGGATAAAAATTTAATTTCAGACAGATGATCAGACATTTCCTGTTAATAGTATTTTTCTTTATTTGCTATGGATCAACAGCCCAACAAATTGTGATGGACAGGGGCATGAGGGTGGCTGATCTGTGGTGCTTTCCTTTGTTAAACGATTCCCTGACCTATTGTTATTTGCCCTATGAAGCTTCGTTGGTCTTTGATAAACAGCAGAATCCACAGTTTTCTTTGGTAAGATACGTCATTGCGGAAGCTCAAGAGGGAAAGCAGAGTAATTCAATACAAAAAGCCGGTGGAGGAGCTATTTTGCATTTTCTTATTAAGTATGAAACACCGGAGGAGAAAGTGATTAATGCAGAAAAAAGGTTACAGGAGGTTACAGGCATTGAAAATGTTAAAATTAAAGGTCCCGTTATCTTCGAACAGGGAAAATATGCATTGATATCATCCATCCTTACCAAAGACGGAAAAAAGAAGAATATGCTTATGGCATCTGGAAGTGCGCCTGTTCTGGAAGGAAATAGAATTGCACTGTCATTTGATATGGAACCCGAAACCTCTTCCCTGCTGCTGGAAAGTTTTAAAATGGCAACCCCTGATATTTCCATAGTATTTGATATGGAGTTTGCGGGATTGTCAGATGCCTTTGATGCTGAAATGACGGTCGACTGGGAGAAAGTCCAGAAATCGCAACACATCAAGGCGGGAGGGAAGATTTATTTTGTCAGTGCTGATGTTGACGTTTTATTTAATCATTTGAGAAACGAAAGCGCTATCATTCTTAAAACAAGCGGAGAGGATGCCGGAATGCAGGCGCTGATCGACAGAGTGTATGAAAAACTCACGGAACTGTTTTTCACTGAAACTGATAACAAAGAAGTCCCTTCCACCGTAAAAGAAGATGTTTTGAGTGGCATAAGCAAAGTCATTTCGGGCATAAGTAAAAATTTACCTTACAGTTTACATGGTGCTTATAGATTAAAAGATTTAAAAACGACGGGATATTCAAAAATGCGTTTTGATTCAAGAAGCACGGTAAGGCGACATCATTACATCACTTTCAATATGGGAGATCTGTACAGGAAATATGGTGACGATCCGAAATATTTTAAAACAGTGGCAATGGACGATCCTGATTTTCAGCAGCGAATAGTGCATGTGGGTGTTGACGGAACTCTCATGAATGAAATAGGGAAAATGATTAACAACGTTACTGTTACTTTAAAAAAGCAACATCAGGGAGGAGAACAAACGGTGCGTGAAATAATTGTCACACCTGAAACAATGGATGACTCGGTTTTTACATTAAAAATGGTTTATGGGTCTAAAGATGACGATGACAGGTTAGAGTGGTTGAATTATAATTACCGGACAAACTGGAAATTTAGCGGGGGTGGGGATTACATAACCGATTGGCAATCCGAATCCTCATCTATGATTAACCTTTTTTGTCCTTTTAAAAGGACTACTGTTCAGTTGATTGGTGATGCCGGTTTACTGGAGAAAGAGGGAGTAAGAGCGGCAATAGTACGGTTAAGTTATCCTTTTTTCGGTGAGACAAGATCGTCCAGGATAATTTGGAAGCCCGGAGAGATAATTGAAGAAAAATCGGTTGAGTTAACCCTGCCGGTAGATAAAGACAGTTATAGTTATAATATAACATTGGTGAAATCCGATGGTTCCCGCACGGAAAAAGAGGGCAGGGATAGTAGCGGACTAATCTTTATTGATGAATTTTAGGCGCTTGTATTATAAAACTGACCAACATGGTAGGAATAAAACAGAAAATATTTCCACAAAGAGGTTTAAATTGTAAATAATAAATTTATTCAGGTTCTTCATACGAATACATTGTTAATTAAAAAATATTAAGTTATGACAAGCAAAAAATTTATGAACTGGCTTATTTTGAATGTCTTTATTTTATTTATCTGCATTTCGAACAATCCGGTTTTTTCACAGCCTTTAGATAGTGATAACCGGGTAGCTGTAACGCTCGATGACGGAACTGAAGTTACCCTTATCGGAAAAGCGAACACAAGGTCAAATTCTCCTTCAGGTGAATACTATTATTTGCCGGTGGGATTAAGATTATCTCAGAGGCCTGATGGTGTCCCTGAATTTCTATTTATGAAATATACAACCGAAGAGGATGCCGCTGCAGGCGGAGTTCAGGGGGGATTATTGCACTTCCTGATGGAATGGGGTCTTACTGCCCGGCAGGAGACGGAGCTGCTTGATAAGCTTAAATCAAAATTACAGGAACAAAAGGCACGTTCCCCCTTTGGTCTTCCATTCAGAAAAATACAAACAAATATTAAGATCATGGGTCCGGTAGATGTTGAACCGCTTGCGGAAGAATCATTTCAAATATCTTCAGCTTCTCTTAGTGATCCTGAAAGTTCAACAGTTATACAGTCAGGCAGGGCTCCCTCCATGGAAGGAGGTAAAGCTGTTGTTGCTAGTAAAATGAATAAGGAAACCGCTCAAATGATGGCCACGTCATTTGAAGAAACAAGTTCTATTGCAGACCTTTCTGTTACCCTTGGTTATCAGTACCGGGTGCTGTTGCCTGCCATTGAGGGCTCTGTAGTGATCGACTGGAATAGGGTTTCTGAACTGGTTGATTCTTTATCAACGGAATATATGAAGAAGAAAAAAACAAGTGGACATTTATGGTGGAAGAAGACCAAAACCACTTATTCATATGAAGAATTGCATGATATTTATTCAAAAGCACAGGAAAACAAGGCGGTTACTGTAAATATCACAGACCGGTCTTTAGGTGATGAAACAAGTGCCATGGTACTTGAATCTTTCATGTCTTATTTTTCCAGTGCCTTAACGGACCGCGAAATGGATATTCCTCCTGTTCCTGCGGGGGGAGATGAAGATGAGGCAGATAAACCTGTTACTCAAAAAGGTAATTACTATACATTGAATCAGGTAAAAAGGGAGAAGAAAATCGAAAAAGGCCGTGAAACTATTTCATTAAATTACAGACGTTCTGTGCCAAAGTTCATAGATATTACCGGCAATCTCCGTTCGTGGTACAATAATGTGAGGGATAATCCCCATTGTGTAACAAGCGTAAATTTGAACGATCCTTTTTTTCAGCACCGGAATATCAGTTTTATTCTTGATATGGAAGCCGAAGAAATGTTTTCCGAGGTAATTAATTATGTAACGGTCTCTGTAAGAAAAAAGCGAAGTTCAGGCAATGACTTCAGCGACAGGTTTACAATGGACAAAAAATATATTAACGAAAAAGGTACTTCGGCAATTATAACTTATGCACGGGGAGAGGATACAAATCCCGATGCTTTTGAATACAAAACACAATGGAGTTTACGCGGAGGAAAAGTTTATCCCGATAATCCGCAATGGCAAAAAGGAAGCTGGGAGGAAGCGGTCACGCTTGCATCACCCGTTACATACAGAAAAATAGAATTTGAAGCCGACATTGATGATTTGAAGCAGAAAGAAATTACTCGTGTTACTGCACAAGTGAGGTACAGGCAATTCGGGAAAGAGGAAGAAGAAAATATTCATATATCACCAGCCAGAGGAGAGCCGCTTGTAGAAAAAAATATCTTTATTGATAACGACACGAAAGGATATGCCTATAGGTTGATCTTGTCCCACAAAACCGAGGGTAAACTGGTATTGCCGTGGCAAGTAAGAATGAATGACGATTATATCTATGCAACCCTTCCTGAAGAACTTCAGGATACCGAATCGGAGGTTTTTAAGGAAGCCAAACAGGAAGCAGAAGATCTGGCCTCACAAGCTAAAGAAAAAGTGCTTGACAAGTTTGATGAAATTTTTAAATAGATGGGTGACATTTAATTTTATTACTCTTTTACGAAATGGACATCCGTTTAAATAAAGATAAAAGATAATGAATAAATTGTAGATGGAAATTTTATTGGCCTTGTAAGTTAGTATGAATTTGATTTTATGTTTATTAGAATCTGTCTATAAAGTCCGCTGACTGCATTATGCTTGTCCTCAAAATGGTCATTTACGATTAGTAAACTCACATTTGAAGGTCTGTCAGCGAACTTTCTATTCCAGACTCTTTACTTTAAGGACAGATACTTAATTAGAAAAACGAAAGTTTAAATTTAATTTATTGTAATGAAATCAAAAATAGTTACGAAACAATTATTTATGGGTTTGTTTTTGCTATTGCTGGCAATCTCATCAATTGTAAGTGCACAACAAGTAGTAATTGACAAACCTGTCAGGGCAGGTGAGCTAACGGTTTTTCCAGCGATGGAAGATGAAAATATCTATTATTATCTGCCTGATAAATTGAGACTTGCGACCGACGCGAACGGCAAACAGCAGTTTTCTTTTTTGAGGTATGTTGAAAATATACGTTCCGGTCCGGGTGAAGAAGCCAGGGAAGGAACAGGAGGAGGTATTGTTCATGCTGTTGTGGAATTATTGGTTACGCCGGAACAAATTGCAGAAGCCAGAAATGCCTTGAGAAGAATCAATTCTGACGGTATAATACAGGGACCCGTGATATACAGCGGAGGAACTATGGCCATTGTTTCATCATTTGCCAATACGGAGGGAGACCTGACTAAACAGGTAGTGGGCATTGGAAAGGCTCCGCTGATTGACGGACATAAAGCTGCCGTATCGATGGAGTTGACAAAAAAAGGTGCAAAAATATTATGGGAATCATTCCAGACCCCAACTCCTGATATGAGCTTCTCACTTGAAATGGAACTGGAAGGTTACCGTGCTCCCAAAAAAGCCATTATTGAAGCCGATTTTGAAAAAATATACAGTCATCACGGATTTCAGTTCGGAGCCGGCGGCAACTATGAAAATATTGTTTTTGGTGGTGAAATTGACCTGGCTTTTGACGAGCTGAGAAACGACGGAGCAATTAAAATAACAAATATGGGTGCCGACGAAGATATGGAAAAGCTGATTGAAACGGCTTATAATAAGCTTACAACCATGATGTTTGAACCTATTGGGGGAACAGGTAATCCTATAATTAAAAATATTGCAAGTACTTTGTCGGGTCAGAAAAGTCCGATGGACAGGGCGACGGAATTGTATAAACAGAATAAAAAATTATCCGAAGGGAAGAAGACATCTTCTTTGTGGAAATATCCGGCTCTGAAAGATAATTTTCTGCTGGCATATAATGGGAAAAATGACCTTTTTGCCGGCAGCTTATACAATAATTCTTCGGAAAATACAGGTCAGGATGATTGGACACCGAAAGATATTAAAGAAGTATACAAGGATTTTGTTCAATTACATATTTTTATTCCGGATGATTTAAAAGAACTTTATCTGGCACGTTTAAATAATAATGAATATGCCAGTGCATCAAATTTGACTGATGTAGAGAAAAGGCTCTCTTCACAACAAAAACCGGTAGCTTATTATCAGCAATATTTACTTACAGATTCGGAGTGCAATAAATATAAAAATATTATTGATGGATCTCAATCACCGACGACTAAATATAAAGAATTAATAGAAGATAAGATCCTTGCGATTGTTTTAAATCAGGACTTTTTGAATGAAGCTCAAAAAGAATATATTGTTAACACGTTTGATCCCGATGCCTCTGAAAGTTGGGGGCCAGCTCAGGCACTGACTTACGCGGCCTGGGTAGTTCATAAAGGTAATGAGTATAATCCTCAAAACGAAAAGAGCCGGAAAATACTAAATGAACTTGTTGAATTAGGAAAGCAGGGATCAGCGGATACCCAAGTCCAAATTGGGGAAGTCAAGGGGGAAATTGATGATAAAGAAATAGCTGAACTTTCAAAAAATATTCAAAATGAGTCAAATGACAAACCGGATACAACCGCCGCTAAAGCAGAAACAGAAAAGGCCGAAGTAACTAAGGATGAGAAATCCGAAGCATCTGATGAAAAAAAGGAAAAGAAATCAGAAAGTTCCGCAGAAGCAAAAAAATCAGACAAATCAAAAAAGAAAAAAGGTACCTCAAAGGATAAAAAGGAAGCCAAAAAGAAAAAGGAAAAAACTGACTTCAAGCTTGCATTAATGGCCTCTTATCAGTTGAAGAAAGTCCGACAGAGAGGAACTTTTAAAATCAGCCTGAATAAATACACGGCAGATAAAATTGTTCTCCGTTTCGATGAGAATATCGGAAAGATTAACTGCACTGAATGTTTCCACCAGGTTAATCTTGACGATCCATTGTTTAAACAGCGCGAGATAGTTGCCATGGTCGACGGATTTAATTTTGATGATTTCGGCAAATACATCAATTTTGTAAGTGTAAAGATGAAGAAGACCCATCAGAACGGGGATATTACCTGGGATGAAGTACGCATCGACCGTGAAAATTTTATTAAGTCGGCCAATAATTTCAAATTGCTCTATGGTTGGAAAGGAGATGATGACCGCTCTGAATGGCTCGATTATGAATACCAGTCTCATTGGAGCTTCTTCGGAGGTAATGAAGTGACAACCAGTTGGTTTGAAGCAAATGCCAATGCCATAAATCTTGCACCTCCTTATTTAAGAAAAACTATTGAGCTGGAGGCCGATCCTGAATTGCTGGAAGAAAACAATGTACGGTCGGTAAGTGTGAAATTTTATTATAATCTGGGAGAAACCGAACAAGTAAAGCAGATCACCATGCTTCCATCCAGAGAGGAGTATTCTTCAAAAATTAATTTGTTATTGCCAAAAGAAACCACTGAATATGATTATGAGATAACCTGGCTCTTAAGGGGAAATAAGACCGAAACATCGGGCCGGCAAACAACGAGTGAGTCAATACTTTTTGTAGACGAGTTAGAAATATAATACTGCTATTAAAGACTTTAGTTTATATAAGGATTCTATTTTTTTAAAAGTTATTTGAAAAGGTGGAATACTTTTTAATCGAAAGAATTTCTGTGGACTCTGCTCTGGGGTAGTTCATTTTTTGAAATTATATATCTTTGATTTATGATTGAGTTCAGTAAAAAAATTAAAATTTTTATGTCTTTCTATAATTAACTGAAAAGGCAAATCAATAAAGATAAAAACTTCCCATCCTTTGTTACACACACAAGCCTGCTTCTGCACTATAAATCATATATTTAAATCCCCTTTTTCACTCAATGGAAATGAAACAAAGGATAAAACTAAATGGGGTATCCGGAAGTGTAATATTTTAGTGTGTTAGATTTGAATTAAAGATTAGCGTTTTATCAGTCTGTACAGAATCAGAAGAATAACAGCTCCTCCGATAGCTAATAAAATGCTTACTAAATTAAGTCCTGTAATTGAACCAAGACCTAATAAAGATCCGATCCATCCTCCTAAAAAGGCTCCTATTATTCCTATCAATATAGTAATAATAAAACCTCCCGGGTCTTTGCCGGGCATAATAAATTTTGCAATTAATCCGGCAATTAATCCTAATACGATCCAAGCTAAAATTCCCATAATAAAAATTTTAAAATTATAATTAAATATAAAATATACACACTAACCTCACTGTCTGTATTTTGCTGGTTTAATCAGTGTATATATTTGTAAAAGGCATTTAAAATAAATATGAGCATTAGATAATTTTTTAGAAATTTAGGAAAAATATATGATAAAACCGGAAAATTCATTTAATAATAAATTGCAATAAATATTTTAAGGGTAAATTTAAATGTTAAATTCAAACGAAAAATATTATTATTGCATTGATGATCAGTTTGCTAATATGCTTACAGGTTTTTTTACTGATTAATTCTTAGCAGGGTGAATTAAAAAAATAATTTTTTTAATTCAGTATGAATAATTATTTTTTTGTAATTTACATCCTTTGTTGAAAACAATATGATTTATGTTATACTTAAATATCTAAAGTGGTATCGTCATTTAGAACTGTAATAGATTTTTAGGTTATATATATTCTTAATAAGTAGTTTTTTATAAACTTAAATTTTATTTATATGGAATCAGTTGACGGACTTTGGCAGAAATTTTATGAGGGAGTAATTATTTTTGGTCCCCGCTTGGTTGGTGCTCTTATTACTCTTATCATTGGTTGGTGGATTATAAAGATAATTCAAAAGTTTTTACGAAGAAGGTTTGAAAAAAGAGAAATGGAACCTTCTCTTCGTGGTTTTTTGAATAGTATGATAGGTATACTTCTGAAAATTATGTTGCTAATCAGCGTAATTGGAATGTTAGGAGTAGAAATGACCTCCTTTATTGCCATTCTTGGTGCTGCCGGTTTGGCAGTTGGATTGGCGTTATCAGGCACATTACAAAATTTTGCGGGAGGGGTTATGATACTATTGTTCAAACCTTTTAAATCGGGTGATTACATTGAAGCTCAAGGACATTCAGGTTCTGTAAATGAAATACAGATATTTAATACCATATTGAAAACACCTGACAATAAAACAATTATTATTCCCAACGGAGGACTCGCGACTGGGTCGATGATCAATTATTCCACCGAACCAAAGCGAAGAGTTGATTTTGTTTTTGGAATAGGTTATGGTGATGATGTTGATTTAGCCAAAAAGGTATTACAAAAACTGGTTGATGAAGATGGTCGTATCTTGAAAGATCCTGAACCGTTCATCGCAGTGACGGAACTGGGAGACAGCTCGGTTAACCTTGTTTTAAGGGTATGGGCTAATTCATCTGATTATTGGGGAATTTATTTCGATATGCACGAAAAAGTATATAAATCCTTTCCTCAAGAAGGACTTAATATACCTTTTCCGCAAATGGATGTGCATATTGATAAATAAACATAATAATATCATTACATATATGTGATTAGTTTTAAAGAGGAGAAAAACACCTTTTTAAAAAATAATGTATTCAATTAATTTTTAGTTGTTCATAAAAAATATACGTTTATAATCAGAAAATTTTTTTTTACTGACTGTACTGTTTATATATTAGGGAACAGTGGTAAAGGAGAATTAAATCAAATATCTGCATAGATGGTTCTCCCTTTTGTAAGCCATGAAACTCCAAAAGCCCATAAGGCTATTGTTTCAAGCCAGAATATTGGTTTTAGCTTAGAGAGTGATTGTCCCTGTGATGACGTACCTAAAGCCTTATAAACAGAAATAAGTATAATGCATCCAATCATAATAAGTCCGCAGGTAAGATAAATCCTGTTTCTGGTAAGTTTTCTTCCTGTCGGCCTTTGGTCACTTTTTTTGAAACAGAAACTTTTCAAGCAATTTTCAGGTTCCTTTTTGGTTTTGGTAAAGCGGCAGATTGAAAAATAGGCTAGAGTTAAAAATAGTCCTGCTGCTGAGGTAAAATGAATAGTGCTTATGATACCGTTTTCAGTTATTTCGGTAATACAGGAGTTAATCGGGCCTGAATATGATGTCGGGAAGAAAGCCACTCCGAGGGCAAAAATACATCCGATATTGCCTGCAGTTGCATCAGTAGAATCATATCCGGTATAGGTAAACAGAAAAAGCGCAATGGCACATAATAATCCTACAAAAAAATTGCGCATATCAGTATGATAATAGGCACTGATCGAACTTTGGATTTCATTGCAGCCGCAGCAAACTACAGAACCTAAAATAAGCACAATGGGGAAAGTGATTCCTAATATTCCAACAGCTTTTCTCAGGGTTATATATGAGATTAATTGGGGATTGGGTGATTTTTGTTCATTTGTTGTCATAATTATATATTTTGTCCTCTTCTGTAATTTCAAATCCGATTATCTTAGCCATATCCTTAAATTTTTCTCTGAAATCGCCATAAAAAACTACACGGTGCTGATTGAATATTTCCCAGTTGACATTTTCCATCAGGGCTTTAGTATCAGTCTTAACGGCTATCTTGCTTCTGCAGTAAATATTATCAAAGTCCTCGAAAAGACTTCTGCCTGAAATAGTTTTGCCCGTGAAAATACTAATTTTCTTATCGTAAATACCCATT
>CAZTAL010000061.1:0-5615 GCA_964611525.1 uncultured Prolixibacteraceae bacterium | reverse complement strand
GGATTTTGTCCGGCATATAAATTTCAATGCCTGAATCTGTATTCTTCCATTTAAGTGATCCCCTTGAACCTAATAACGACAATTTAGCATTTTTTGCTGCCTTTATTCCTTTAATCTCTATTTTGGAAGGTACTCCCCCATTATCCTCCTTTTCCAAATAAACTGCATAAACCATTTTAGTATCCTTTTTACGGGTAAAGCATACGTTTTCATATTTATAGGGTTGAACAGGCTTAGTTTTATAAATTGCTTCATCATTGACTTCCATCCATAAACCTATATTTTTTAAGCGTTCATATGCAACCTGATCGAAATCGCCATCCGGTCCCGGACCTATATTTAAAAGCAAGTTACCACCTTTGGCAACAATATCAACAAGCATATGTATCAGTTCACGAACAGATTTATAATCATCATCGGGTTTGAATGACCAACTGCTGCCCATTGTAATACATGACTCCCAAGGAGAAAGAATGGCGACTTCGGGAATATGTTGCTCGGGTGTCAGGTAATTTGTATAAGGCCCTTCCTGACCCCGGTCAACTATAATAATTCCCGGCTGATTCTCCCGTGTCATGTGAGCTATATGCGGAATATCGATATCCTGATTATTCTCCGATGGATTAACCCAGCCACCATCCAGCCAAAGGATATCAACAGTTCCGTAACCGGTCATTAATTCCTCTATCTGGTTATAAGTGAAATTTTTAAACTTTTGCCATCTTTCGGGATATTCCTCCGGATCATAATTGGCATTCCTGTCAGGTGTAGCCCTGTAAGGCCACCAGAAATATTCAGAATGCCAGTCGGGCTTTGAAAAATAGGCACCTGTCATAAATCCCTCCTCCCTGAATGTATCAAAAATTACTTTGGTAACATTGGCTTTCGGATTGACATGAAAAGGACATTTTTCCGATGTTATCTTATAGTCCGTTTGCTTTGTATCAAACATGCAAAACCCATCATGGTGTTTGGTCGTAAATATTACATATTTCATTCCTGCATCCTTAGCCGCTTTTACCCATTTTACCGGATCAAAGCCTACCGGATTAAAAGTTTTGTGAAGATCTTCATAATCCTTCTTATACTGACAATAGTCAGGATGCAAATATTCAGGCCTGTTTGCTTTAATCCATTCTCTGTCTTCGTTGCAAAGCGACCATGATTCAACTATACCCCACTGACTGTAAGCACCCCAGTGCATAAACAGTCCGAACTTAAGATCCTGCCATTTTTCAAGCTTTTCAGCTAATAATGGATCTTCAATTGAAGAGGGATTCGCAAAAGATTCCATCTTCGAAAAAATCTGAAATATTAAAAAAATGATAAAGATAAATTTGGTTTTCATACGGTAATTTTTTTCATACTGACAAATTCTTACAAATTACTAATCATATATATAAGATATCCAATATAAACTATAAATAAAATACCTGCTTCCCATCTGTCCAATCTTTTCTTTACTCCTGTAAACATGGTAACAAAAAGAAATATGGTACCCGCGGCAAGCAAAAATAAATCGAAATTAAAACTTACATCGTATTTTATAGGTTTGATGATTGAACTGACAGCCAAAATTAGAAATATATTAAAAATATTTGACCCTATTATATTTCCAACTGCTATATCGATATTTTTCCTAACGGCGGCAACGACTGATGTTGCCAGTTCAGGCAATGATGTGCCAATTGCAACAATAGTCAAACCAATGACTTTCTCGCTAACACCCAGAGTTATCGATATTTTTACAGCATTATACACTACTAATCTCCCACCGGCAATTAATCCTATAAGACCTATCACAATTAACAACCAAATTTTAATTAAGGTGTATTCTTTTAGTGATGATTCCAACTCTGGAGTATCCTTTTTAAGTTGCTTATAAACGTATAACAGAAAAAGAACAAATAAAGCCAAAAGAATGAGTCCGTCAATGCGACTTAAAATACAGTTTTCTGAAAATAATAAATCATTTGATATCACAAAAAGAAGTATAATCGAAAAAAATGAAAAAGGAATTTCTCTCCAAACAGTATTTGATTTTACAACAATCGGAGTAATCAGTCCGGTTATGCCGAGAATTACAAACAAGTTTATATTATTACTTCCTATTACGTTCCCGAATATAATATTCTCGTGATTTTGAATGGAAGCAAAAACATTAACTACCATTTCAGGCGCTGAAGTTCCGAATGCCACGATTGTCAGTCCTACAGCAAGGTCAGAAATATTATATCTTTTCGCGAGGGCTGATGCCCCATTCACAAGCCAATCAGCTCCTTTAATAAGTAAAACGAATCCGAGAACAAGGAATAAAACTTGATACAACATTATAATTTACTTAGTTAAAACCATTTTTTTCTTTTAAAATAAACAATCATACTAACCATGACAATTATTATAACCACCCAAATAGCAGTATCTCCGGATGATCAACAGTATGAGTGCCGGTAAATATAAACTTGTCAGGATCGGACTTTTTCCGGTTTAAAAGTTTTACTTTTCTCAAGTAATCCATTGGCTAATAATTTTAGATAAACTCAAGAATAACTTGGAAATATAATAACATTCGGTATACTTTACCCTAAGAAAAATATCCATTTAATTATCAAAAAAATTACAGATTTCCTGATTTATCTTACGGATTTTTTCTTCGTTTAACTTAACAACTTGCCGGTCATAAGTTAATAAACCATTCACTTCAATTTCCACATCGGTTGTTTGAGTATAAACAGCTCCTGAATACCCGAAAGGTATAAGTTTTTTAAGCTTTTCAGCATATTGAATATACACCTTTGTTGCTTCTTCTGAATTTTTATATTGTACATATCCCCAATTCCGGTCTTTTTCCCACAGATGGTCTTTCACTACAAGCCCTATTCCTCCGTACTCACCAAGTACGTTCACTTTTTTTGAATCATAAAGTCCCATCACCGGTTCAGGATAATTGTGCATGTCGAGGATATCGCCCACATCATAATGGTTACCTCCACTGGCCGGATTCACTAATCGCGAAGGATCATAATTTTTAGTCCACTCAACAATTTTTTCGGTTTTGAACTGCCCCCACCTTTCGTTAAAAGGAACCCAGACCACCACACAGGGATTCGAATAGGTTAAATCCATCACCTCTTTCCATTCCCGGCGATAGTTTTTTTCTGATTCAGCACTGCGCTGAAGTTCAAGACCTGTAAAATAGCTGCGCCTCTGCCATTCAGGATGAGTATCTCCATTGGGCATGTCCTGCCAAACCATAATACCTTCCCTGTCGCAATGGTAGTACCATCGTGCAGGTTCCACTTTCACGTGCTTGCGAATCATGTTAAAACCAAAATCTTTTGTCTTTTTTATGTCATACAACAATGCTTCATCGGTTGGTGCTGTATAGAGTCCGTCAGGCCACCATCCCTGGTCGAGCGGACCAAAATGAAAATAATCTTTGTTGTTCAATTGCATGCGGACAATCCCGTTTTCATCACGGACAGTTGAAATTTTACGCATGCCAAAGTAGCTTGTTACCTTGTCAATAACTTTTCCATCACGATGAAGCGAAACTTCCATATCGTACAAAAAGGGAGATCCGGGACTCCAGAGTATGGCGTTCGGAACACTAATCAACACTTTTTCACCTGCTGCTGCTTTGCCTGTACTCACCACATTTCCATTTTCCATGACTTTAACTTCAATAATATCTGCAACGCTTGTTCCTTCTGCTGAAGCCAGCACTGAAATATTCCCTCCATCAATATTCGAAACTGTTTTAAGGTGAGAAACATATGCCTGACTTACAGGTTCAATCCACACGGTTTGCCAAATCCCGGTAACCGGAGTATACCATATTCCATGGGGCTCTGTCACCTGTTTACCACGAGGCTGAAAACTCTTGTCAGTCGGATCCCACACTTTTATGGTCAATTTTTGATCACCCCTTTTGGAAAGGAAAGGTGTAATATTAAAACTGAAGGGGGTATAACCACCCTTATGTGAACCAACTTTAATATCGTTTATCCAAATATCTGCTTGCCAATCAACAGCACCAAAATTAAGTAACACATTTTTATTTCCCCAGCCCGAAGGAACAGTAAAAATACGTTGGTACCATAATTCCTGTCGTTCACCAACACGTTTCTGAACTCCTGAAAGACTGGATTCTATAGGGAACGGGACAAGTATTTTACCATCAAAGGCAGACGGAATGCTGCTGCCACGTTCTATAATTGCATAATCCCACAAACCGTTCAAATTAAGCCACTGGTTTCGTTCCATTTGGGGACGAGGATATTCCGGGAGAGGATCGTGCGGATTTATTTTTTCAGCCCATGGCGATTTGATCTTGTCGCCGGCAGGCTGCCAGCTTTGCGCATTCAATTGTAAAAAGCAAATGCCAATAAAAACAGTTAAGATAATTTTTTTCATAATTGATTGTTTATTAAAAATATAATTAACATCTATTTATAGTTTGTCATTTAAAAATATTTATTGAATAATTAATATAACTATGTATGTAAAATTAAATAGTTAATATCAGTTATGTATAGAACATTATTGTCATTTTTGAAAATTATTTCGGATATAAAGAACTATTTATTACAACCATTCTTTTCCGGAAAGCGACAACCGGCCAATTTCAGTCTTAAAATTAATCAAAAATTCTAGTTCTGTAATCCTGTTGTATCATTATCGGCCGATATAATGTATTAGTATTACCTGATCCTGACAAGCAAGTACCAGATAGTCGGATAAAAATATTATACCCCAAAAACATCAATCTGAAAGGTAATGCAATTATAAATATAATACCGAAAGATAATGTGATAAAGTATAATAATTATTATGGTTTTCGAAATATTGTTTGTTATTTATTTATCAAATTCTTAATTTAGACAGCGGATAATCACTCGATATTAATAATTATAATCCTTAAAAAAAGGCATTTCCAATAGTAATATGCAAAATATAACTATAAAAGATTTTCAGTGAAAATATTTCAGTAATATTTTAAAATAAACCAAAATAAATCAAACATGAAAAGAGTAATTGTAATTTTGATTGTATGTATCATTTCACATGTAGTATGTGCAACAGAAAATGGTAATGCCGGTTCTGCTAAAGAACCAGCAAAAAGGAAAGCAAAAATATTTGTAATGTTTCGTGGCAGCGGACCGGCTCAGGAAGCTTCTGCTTTAAAATATGATGACGAGGAAAAGGAGCAGAAGATTCTAACGAATGAAAAAATAATGGATGAATTTAAAAAAAGGTGCAGGGAAGTGGAATTTGTTGGAGATATTTATGCTACAAATAGTGAGGCTGCTTCTAAAAAAATTGATAACCTGCCCGATGATATAGATGGGATAGTTATATTCGGTCCTTTATCAGGGGGTCATGCTTTTGGAGGTCCTTTAACAAAAAAATTAATCAAAACAGACTTGCCCATAATAGTTGTTTTTCCTCTATGGGGAATGTGGCAGGAAAGTTTTAGTTATCAGGGCTATAAAGGGAAGAAAATTTTAACCTCACATCTGTCGGTAATACGTGATAACTCTGAGACTGTTGTTTCATCAAGATTTGATGATCTGGCAGGAAAGATAAATTTGATCCGTGCACTTTCCGAAATG
>CAZTAL010000060.1:0-6352 GCA_964611525.1 uncultured Prolixibacteraceae bacterium | reverse complement strand
GGCGGTCAGTAAATTTATATCTGTAATTGATTTGATTGTCTTCAATAAGTTTCAAACTTTTTACTTGCCGGTACCGGTGATGCAGAAATTCTATTTTTTTTATGTTTTCATCATAAACCACCCTGCAACGGTACAGTCCGCTTTTACATTCAGCGGGCATTTTTATCATTTGGGCAAGATCTATTTCATCATCTATTCCGAAATAATTCTTACGGGCAAGGTTAAACCGCCTCTGATGAAACCAAAGATTAAACAACTGTCCGTCTTTGCATTTAATGGTTTCAAGCAATCGGCACATAGACTTTATTTATCATTTCCTCGTATTCAGTCATGCAACGGCTCATAAAAGTTATTCCTCCGCCGCTTTTGTACACAAGTTGGCCATCCTGATTTTCAATAAATCTTATCAGAACACAGCTATCAAGATTTTTCCCGTCGAAAACTCCAAAAATACCTGTATAATAATTTCTCTCATAGTTTTCAGCTTTTAAGATAATCTCCACCGTTTTTTTCTTGGGTGCACCTGAAATAGATCCTGCAGGTAGCACGGAAAAAATAATATCACCGATATTATCCGGATATTTTCTAAATAAATTACCTGTAATTTTTGAGCTTACCTGCCATAAATCCTTTTTATTGGTATGGATCCGTTCAAGGTACCTGAATTTTTCAACCGTCACATCCTTAGCAACATGGCTCAGATCATTCCGGATCAGATCAACAATGGTATTATGCTCGCCTAACTCTTTATAATCGGAAATAATTATTTCGTTTGCATTATCAATATTCGCATCAATAGTACCCTTCATGGGAAATGATAATATTTTACCATTTTCTATTTTTATAAATGATTCGGGAGAAAAACAAACAAATTGGTCTTTCAGCAAAACTTTGTATGGTGCAACACTTATTTGAAAAATTTCCTCGAGTGTGAGATTGGTTTCAACCGGGGTAGGCTGGGTGTAATTCAATAAAAATGTATCACCCTTGCAGATATGATGCTGAATAAGATCGAATCCTTTCTCGTAATTTTCGAAAGAAACAGGACTGATTTTCCACTTTTTTAATACAGGTTTCTTGGAATAAAAACCGGAATTATCATAGCCCAATGTTTGCCATTTTATTTCTCCCATTCGATCATCAAAAGGGAATATTCTTGGATTTTGCATCAGAAAGTCTACCAGGAAAACAAAAGGCCTTCCCCGGGCACCAAGATTATTCATCAGTTTTTGTATTTTCGAAGTGTCTTTCATATGGAACCAAATGTAATAATTATTTGGTTCCGGCATACCATGAGCTTACGAAAGGCTTCATTTGTATTTGTGTCTTTATTTTTATTAATGAGTTCAGTATAAAAACTAAAATTTTTATTGATTAATACTTTATATTATTTTATAAATGTCTGAAAATCAGTTTAATAAATTTTTTAAATTTGCATAGAAAAGGCGCGAAGCACCTTTTTAGACTTGGCTCATTAATCTAATTCTAATAATTTTCCCTTGCAAAACATGCAGCCCCGATAGCCCCTGACAATTCGCCATAATGAGCTTTTACTATTTCTGTTTTATTACCACCTGCCCGCCATTCAAAAATACTCATATATTTTTTAAGGGATACAAACAATTCTTTCCCTGCATTAGCTATACCACCAGCAATTATAATCATTTCAGGAGAAAGGATATTAGTCAAGGATGTGATTTGGTTCACGGAGAAAAAAAGAGATGGCTCAACTGATTTGTATTCCATGGCAAATTTTAATTTCAGAAAGGAATTATTATTTTACAATGCTTACAAGCAAGGAAAATTTGGAGCAATTCCGGTTATTGAAGAGTAAGGTAATATGGCGAGGAAAAACAGAAAGGATGGCTGTCCTCACATCATCATAACATACAGAATTCGCCTGAGGGTATCGTTTTATAAAGCGAATCTTTTCCCTTATCTGAAATGTGAATCTTTTTCCAAGCCCTTTTTGTTTTTTATTGTACCAAAGTGCAGCTTCTCTAATATCTTCTTTGGCAGGTAAAAGAATTACAGTCCTGTACATCATAATTCTTTTTCGATTTCATCCATCGAGGAATCAAAATCTGCCGAATTTCCGGGTTGTTTTTTATAATGCTCAATCCGTTCCCTCACTATATCAACATGCCATTTTAGAACATCAATTTCTTCATTTTCAATACCTTTGTATTTGTTTTTAAGCTTATTCCATTCACTAATTGGAATAAATCACCCGTTGTCTTTCCTTCGCTGTCTGAGATATATTGTAAATTCATTTTCGCAGGTATTTTATGTTTTCACAAATATAGGAAATTCCTTCAATCAAACGACTTTGATGTAGCAATTTGGAGTGTACGGCAAATCCTGACCTTATTGTCTCAACCGATTTCCATCTCCGAAAAAGTCTTCCTAAGGATCGCAATGCGGCTACGGACAAATCCCATCAATCTCCCTTCAATCTAAAACATCCCTTCCTGTATTTCTACAAAAAGACAATTAAATAATTCACACTCAAAGATAAGATCGAAGGCTTAATCGATAATGGAGAAGATATTAGTATTGATACCATTCAAGGTAGGGTAAAGGATTTTAAAGAAAACCTGACTAAGGTGGTAATAATAGTTTATAACTCTTTAATCCATATATTTCTGAATTGTACCAAACTTGATCCACCTTTCATTTTTCCTGTTTCCTTATTGACTCCTCCATGATGTTGAAAACCAATAGGCCCTTTAACATTTAATCCCGGATAAAGGGCGTTGTTTATCACCACAATGCCATTGTTTTTTATTGTAATACGTTCTCCTTCAACGGTAATATCAAAGGCATTCCAAAAACCAACCGGATTATCCTGGTTTGAAGACGGCACGGCCCCTGCACGCACTTCTGCCGCTAAATCTTTGTTATTTCTTACTGACCATAGTTCGCCTGAACCGACAGACCAACACCACAGATTCACCTGTCCTACCCCTTTAAGAAGTATTCCTGAATCGGAATTTGGTCCTGAATAATTTATAACATCCCCGTTTTCATCACGTAAGTAATCACCATTTGGCAAAACAGTTCTTAGGGAGAAAAGATGATCTCCGTAACCCTTAAAACGCCATTCAACATGCAATTTAAAATCTTTGTATTCCCTGACCGACCATAGATTTTTATCGTCTTCAGCTTCAGAGCGCGCGTCGTAATCGATAACATCATCAATAACCGACCAGTGCCCGTTATCACCTTCGGGTTTTATCCAACCTGATAAGTCATTGCCATTAAAAAGTCTGATGAAACCTTCTTCCTGGAAAACATTTTTGTCCTGACCAAAAACTGAACTTATCCAAACAACCAGAATAAATACAGTTGCAAATAATAATATTAATTTTTTCATGATATAAATTTTTATTGGTTAAAATATTTTAGATAACAAAAATGCAAAATATAAAAGCCTTAATATCAATATATTAAATCAACATTTTATTAATTTTTATTGAGATTTGATACTAAACTACACTAATCGGTGCGAACTCATTATTGAGTCTACTTCAAAATTCTGTGCGTCAAATAGCAGTTGTCAAACTTTCTCAGCTTCATTTTCCGATAAAGTATTGATGAGCATTTAAATCCAATTCTGCATAAAATGAAAGAAGCTCGTTATTTTCAGTTGTATTGCATGAAAATGCAAATAAAGATAATAAAAACAGAAGTTAATGAATTAATCTTTACACGTTATTTAAATTTATGATTACTATTTTGGTTTGTTTAAATCTAATCCGAATAATTTTCCCTTGCAAAACATGCAGCTCCAATAGCCCCTGACAACTCGCCAAAATGGGCTTTTACTATTTCTGTTTTATTACCACCTGCACGCCATTCAAAAATATTCATATATTTTTTAAGGGGTACAAACAATTCTTTCCCGGCATTAGTAATGCCACCACCCAATATAATCATTTCAGGAGAAAGGATATTAGTCAAGGATGCAAGTCCGATAGCCAGTTTTCTTACCGAAGTTAGCCATACCTCTGCAGCGAAGTTATCCCCGTTCCTGAAAGCTTCCAGCAGTTTTTCTGTAGAGTTAAATTTCCCGAAGCTCCTTTTATTAATGCTGCAATTTCCTATAGCGTCTTCGAGGCTTCCGGGCATTCCGGTTATATCCGGAGCTCCATTGCTGTCAATGACCATATGTCCAAGGTGCCCTGCTTTGTTAAAAGCCCCCTGGTATGGTTTCCCATCAATAAGAATTGCACCTCCCACGCCGGTGCCCAAGGTAAGCATAGCTACATTTTTCCTATCTTTAGCGACACCAAATCTCGCCTCTGCCACAATGGCCGAAACAGCATCATTCAATACAAATGTTCTTGTACCTAAAAAACCTGACCAGTTAAAATTCTCTAAACCTTGTAATCTACCCGGCATAAAAGCAATGGCCGAATTATCTGCATTTGGTAACCCAGGTGCAGAAATTCCAATGACTGTGTTTTGGGTTTTTATTTTATTTTGTACTTCATGCACTGCTTTTTTAACGGTATCTTTCCATGTCATATCTTCATTGTCAGAGGTAGAATGGAAAAACTGATTTAAAATATTACCTGATTTGTCGATGGCTACTGCTTTTATCCTCGTGCCCCCCAGATCAATTCCTATTGATACATCAGTCATTTTTAGCATTTTATTATGTTATTTATTACTATTTCATCCAAAATTACCCTTCCTTAAAGTTATAATATCATCATCATTCAATATCGTTTTTAAAAGTAAAAAATCCTTCATGAAATAAAAATCTATCCCGTTTAAAACTACAGATAAGTTGATACATTATTTATTAATAGAGAAATTTTTACTGACAACACTTTTTTTCAGGCATAAATATTTTAATAAATAATCGAGCTTGGCTTCGAAATGTTTAAAAACAAAAATATTTAAAAAATACTATATAAATATAAAAGTAAATAGGTGAATATCAATTTTTTAAATTTTTGCTCAATTACTTATATTGAAATCTGATGATAAAATATACTTTTTAGAATGCACTCATGAATTATGTAAAATTAAAGAGTTACCCCTTATCTGTTCATACTGTTAATTTTTCCCATTGAATTCTTTTATTGCATTTATCATGCTCACCATATTCTTAACAGGAACATTAGCTTGAATGTTGTGAATGCTACTAAATACAAAACCACCATCTTTTGTAAAAATGTCGCACAAACCAAGCACTTCCTCCCTAACTTTTTCAGGGGAGGCATAAGGTAATGTCTTTTGAGTGTCTATGCCACCGCCCCAGAAAACTATATCCCTTCCGTACTTTTTTTTCAAATTCACCGGATCCATTCCCCTGGCACTTATCTGTACCGGATTTATGATGTCAAACCCAGCATCTATAAACCGCGACATAAGAGATTCAATAGCCCCATCAGTATGTTTGAAAGTTTTCCAGTTTGTATTTTCATGAACCCAATTATTTATCCTTTTATAGTATGGAAGCCATAAATCGTCGAACTGTTCCGGAGAACAAAACGTTGAGTCTTGAGTACCAAAATCAGTTCCGCAGATATAAACGGCATCTATATTATCCCCGATTACTTTATGGAAGCGATTAAAATTTTCAAGAGCTATTTCTGTCTGACGGTCGAAGATTGTCCGTATGTAATCCGGCCGCATGATAATGCTCAGGTACCATTCGGTGATATCCCTGATACCTTTTGGATTCTTCAATTTAATACCAGGTACATGAGCAATATCCCCCAGAGCTGTACCTCCGAGTCCGGCAATCACAGCTCTGCCTGTAGCACGGGCTTTTTGAGCGGTTTCTTTCCAATACTCCAAATCATTATCTGAAACCAAACCATATTCTTCAAGATTATCTAATGGATCCAGCTTCTCCTCTTCAATAGGTTCCTGGCGTATGATGGCATCGAAAAAGTAGCCGTTCTTTGGCATACGTCCGGAAGGCCGGGCAGAAGTATCCCCCTGGGGATAAATCAACACATCGCCTTTCTCATCCTTCGAAGTACGAAAACACTCGGGAACCAATACTTCTTGTCCCCAGTTGGTAATATACTCTTTCAAGGGCTCATGATTGTAAAATCCAAATGAATTTTTCATACCCTTTACGCCAACTACATCAATTCCTATTATCTCTACAAGTTCCTGATCAACTTCACCTAACATCTGATAAGGATCAATAACACGAATCGGCTTATATTCCAGTCCGTAATATTTTCTGAGATTCTCTATCGAGAGAACATGCATACCTGTCACAGGAGTTGATCCAAAATCCACTACCATCTGATCAGGTTGTTGATGGTTAACGGTCAAATCAAATTGTTGTTTTGAATTCATTATATAATTATTTTTCAGTCAT
>CAZTAL010000059.1:0-10540 GCA_964611525.1 uncultured Prolixibacteraceae bacterium | reverse complement strand
TTAGCCCATGGTATTCCCGGA
Organism: uncultured Prolixibacteraceae bacterium; assembly: GCA_964611525.1. Lineage (GTDB taxonomy): Bacteria > Bacteroidota > Bacteroidia > Bacteroidales > Prolixibacteraceae > JAAYJR01. The sequence goes on along the minus strand of CAZTAL010000059.1, from coordinate 10,519 downwards.
ACCTCCGGATCATTAACACGCGCTCCGAAACGCTCCGTCATAAGAGCAGTAGCAGGATCGTTGATGGCCACGCTGGCGGCAGTAATGGCATTATCATAGTCTTTAAGACTAAGATATGCCTCTGCCAGTGCATGGTATGCAGCGAGTTTGTTCACCCTTGAATCGTCAGTTTCAGTTATGGACTTCATATTTTCCGCTGCAAATTTCAGGTCCTCCGCACTCTGTTGATACACTTCTTCTCTTGATGCCCTTACATAATCGCGTTTTGGTTCGGTTGTTTCTTCAAGCGTAATTGGCACTCCGCCGTGAATATCAGCCAGCATTTTATAACAATATCCCCTGAAGAATCTGGCTTCTGCCTGTAAAAGCTTCTTTTGTTCATTGGTCAACTCCGCAATTTCTTCCTCTGAACGGCCAATGATCACGTTGGCATCATAAATAATGTGGTAGCAAGGTTGCCAGAAGGCAGTGTAAACCCAATCGCTGTTAGGATTCAACAAATCCGGGAACATCTCTGTATTCTGGTCGGAAGTGATCAGATCAGTGCAATTCATTGTCACTCTTGGAGAATGAAAAGCATTACGGGTTTGGTAAAAATTTGCCCGGAAAATATTATACATATTGATTAATGAGGCTTCAAAATTATCATATGTAATGTAAGAGTTTTCAGGTGCATAAAAATCAAGCGGCACTTCCTCAAGGAATTCATCAGTATCGCACGAGAAGCACATTACCATGCATAAAGCCATTAACAAAACACGGATATTCATAATAATTTTATGTATTTTAATGTTTGTTTCCATATCTACTTTCTTTATTTGTTAAAATTTGACTTCTAATCCAAAAGTATAACCTCTCAATACAGGACGGCCATTCATATTAATTTTTTGTCCGGTTTCGGGATCCCAGCCGTTCCACTTGGTCAAGGTAAGTAAATTTTTGCCGTTGAAGAACAGGCGTAAATCCTGCATTGATATTTTATTAAGTATCGACCTTTTAAAAGTGTACGAAAGGTTTACGTCCTGCAGGCGAACGAAACTTCGTGGAACATAGCGCCTGGCAAGAAGTCCGCTTGAAAGTCTCACTCCCATACGCTGGTAACGTGCATCCGGATTTTCCGGTGTCCATACATCCCTGTAGTCGGCCGGATAAAGTCTGTTGTCAAACATATGCCCGTTCAGGGAGTTGAATGAATTCATATCATCTTGTCCCAAATAATACTTGTCGCTACCCTGGATAGAATTGATAAATAAAGACAACTTCCATTGTTTGTATCTCAGACTATTTTCTATTGCAATACGGAACAAAGGATCGGAATTTCCCAGAATGTGTTTATCCATTGGATCGATTATGCCGCTTTCGTCATAGTCAAGTATTTTGTATGAACCGACATCGGCTGTAGAAGGGATGTTACCTGCAAAGTAATCATCGAGTTGCCACATTTCTCCGGTAGTGTAGTAATCGTAAACAGTGTTCAATGATTCTCCGATAAAAAGTTCTTCGGAAATAAGGTCATCCTCGACTCCGTCGCCGTCGTTGTCGAATCCCAGAAGGGATACCAGTTCATCACGGTTCAAAGAAAAAATAAGCGAGCTTCGCCATTCGAAATCGGATTGCCGTATATTTACCGAAGAAAGTGTTGTTTCAATACCGTAATTATGAATTTTGCCTAAATTGTCAGGGAAGGTCTCGAAGCGTGAAATGCCAGGGATATCAACCTCATAAAGCAGGTTTTCGGTATTATTATTATAATATTCAATAGTTCCCCATAAACGCTGATCAAAGACTGCAAAATCCAGTCCCAGATTGAGTCCGGTAGTAGTTTCCCACTTCAGGTTCGGACTGGCAAGCTCATTTATTCCCTGGGCGTAAACTGGTGATTCGCTGCCATCAATATATTTAAATCCTCCGCCTACCCTTGCCAGTGTTTGATATCTTCCGACGGTACGGTTTCCGTTGCTTCCATATGAAACGCGAATCTTCAGATTATCGAGCCACATGACCTGTTGCATGAATGATTCTTCGGAAAGAACCCATGCTACAGATGCCGAGGGGAAGGTACCGTATTTATGTTTGGCTGAGAAACCTGAAAAACCATCATGCCTGACTGTACCGGTAAACAGGTACTTTTGCTTATATCCGTATAAAATACGTCCCATGGTGTAAAGGGAGGATTCTTCCCATGCTCCGGTGTTTACCGACTGCATACTGGCATCACCGGCCTCAAGTTTATTGTATCCTAACTCCTTTGACACGAAATTACCCGCATTAGCCAGTGTTTCAGTTGCCATTCGTTGTTCAGTACCAAAAACAAAGGTGGCATTTACAGAATGTATATTATTAAAAAGACGTTCATAGCTCAGGATATAATCATTGGTCATTTCGGTACGACGCATTTCATATTTCTCACCCTCGCCAATAAAGCTGTTTGCATAATCGTGAAACCAATACTCACTGCTCGTTGTGTAGTTGATGTTGAAATTGGGCTTGAGTGACAATCCTTTGATAAACGGTAGTTTTATATCGGCATAAATATTACCGAACATATTATACCGTTTATCGTAATCATCTGCTTCCACAAGAGCTATGGAGTTGGTACATACCCCGACAGCGTGAGGGAACGGATTGAGAGTAACGCCATCTGCAAGATAAGGGGGATCAAACCAGTCGTCGCGATACCTGTTACCAAGAGGTACCTGCTGTCCAGAGTAATCGCTGAGAGTCATAAATGACTGGATTCCTATTTTTAACCAATCTGCAATGTCGTTATCAAGATTAACCCTGGCATTCCAGCGGGTATAATCTTCATTGAGCATGTAACCGGCCTGATCAGTGTAACCGATCGAAACAAAATAGCCATTAACATCTGTACGCTGCTGCAGGGAAATATTGTGGTTTTGAGTATGCATGTTATCGTTGGTTACAAAATCATACCAGTCAAAGGTTTGGTTATTCTCATATGCCCTTAACTGTTCGCCATCGCGCATTAAAGTGCCAAAATCCCAGTCCGGCTTGGGCTCAAGGTAACCCGATTCTTCAGTACGGCTGTCGAAAAAATGACCAGCTGTGGCCCTTTCAATATGCTGTTCCGGGCTTTCCGGAACGAATTCTACCGACGGTGTTTGATAGGTATACCTGCCAGTATAGGTGATAGTGGGCTTCCTGGCTTTTTCACCCGCTTTAGTGGTAATGATAATTACTCCGTTCGTAGCCTGGGAACCATAGATGGCTGCTGAGCTTGCGTCTTTCAAAATATCAATCGATTCAATATCGTTCGGATTGATATCTATCATATTTCCACGGAATATCACTCCGTCTACTACAATCAAAGGGTCTTGACTTCCTGATATTGAAGTGGTTCCCCGAATTGAGATATTGGGATTTTCTCCGGCCTGGTCAACCTGACCAACATTCAAGCCTGCGGTAGACCCCTGGAGTGATTGCATTAATGAAACTCCTTGTCGCTCAGTGATAACTTCATCGGTCACTCTGGCTACCGATCCGGTTAAATCGCTTTTTCTTACTGTTCCATACCCAATCGCAACTACCTCCTCAATTCCCACAACATCCTCCTCCATTACCACTGTAAAAGTAGTCCGTCCATCAATAGGGATTTTCTGTGTTTTCATTCCCACAAAGGAAAACTGCAATATTTCTGCGTCATTTGGAATGGTGAGTGAAAATTTCCCATCGGCATTGGTAACCGCACCTATTGTAGTGTTTGGCAACATAACAGTAACCCCGGGCAGTGGTTGGCCACTTTGGTCGGTCACAACCCCAGTAATAGTTCGTTGCTGTAAAGTAATGGCAGTAACCATTTCTTTCTTTTTCTCTTTGATAATAATCTGCCGGTTACTTCTAACCTCATAATCCACCCCTGCGGTTACGCAAACCGATTTTAATACTTCCTCAAAGGGTTTGTCTGTAAAATCGATCGAATACTTTTGTGCCGGGTCAAAAATTTCGTCTTTATACAAAAAGACATACCCAGTTTGGTCCTCCATGGATTTCATTACTTGCTGGATAGTTGTTTTTTCGAACTGCAACGTCACCTTCATCTGGGAAAATCCTTTTCCGAAAGTGAAAAAAACCAGCATGGTAAAAATCAACGTTAGTTTCATTTTTTTGAAATTTAGTTTAAGTTTACGGTTTTCTCCCTGAAGAGAAAAACAATCTCGCTTTTTTTTCATACTTTTGAATTGTTAAGTTACACAATATTAAAATTTAACACTTAAAAACCGGGGGATTGTCCTGTGAAATAAGGCCAATTTATTTCACAGGGAGTCAAACCACCCTCCGGTTTTTTTATTTACTAATCATATAAAAGTCATTACTCAGTTTATCGATATTTATGGTGGCAGCATCTGCCACGTTGTTTAACACTTTTTCCTGTGTCTCTGTCAAATCGAGTTTCCCTGATATTTTAATCATCCCCAGAAACGGGTCGTCATACCTGAACCGGATGTTGTAATATCGCTCGAGCTTTTTGATTAACCTGCTCAGGTCGGTACTTTCAAATTTGAGCAGCCCTACTTTCCACAACGTGTAGTTTTCGGGATCGACAGAGCAAAGCGCCGTGGTACGTTCTGTTTTATGAAAAGCCGCCAGTTGTCCGGGTATCAGTTCGGTGGTTTCGCCAAACAGTTTTGAATTGTTCTGTTCCAGAGTGATTTTTCCTTCGGTAAGCACGGTTTCGATTACATTGTCGGAAGGGTAAGCCGAAACGTTGAATTGCGTACCCAGCACCTTTATCCTGATGTCAGTTGTTTGTACGACAAAGGGTTGTTTTTCATTGTTCTCCACATCAAAATAGGCTTCGCCAACCAAAAAAACCTCACGGGTTTTATCCACGAAAAATTCGGGATAAACCATCCGGCTTCCTGCATTCAGCCATACTTTGGTACCGTCGGGGAGGAGGAGCTCTGAGGTTTTGCCGTAAGGGATAACTAACTGGTTCATTTCCGGTACACCCTTTTCCGTGCTTTGGGTGGCGGCGACCACGTCGTTGTTTATCACCACTTTTCCGTCCTGCCGATATTCTATCTGTGAGTTTTTTTCAGTAAGCAAAATGTCTTCATCTCCGGGTCTGATTAACCGTGCCTCGTTTTCCAAAACGGGCTCGGTTGTTTCAAGGGTGGAGAATTGCGGATTAAAATTGTTTTTTTGATAAAAAAGAAGTGCTCCGATAGAGAAGAACAGGATGGCGACAACCGCATATTTCATAAAGGATGTTACCAGTTTGCGGGATTTTCGTACCTGCTGATGTTTTTCAATCCGTTTTAAGATGCGGGTAAAAAGCATAATTTTTTCTTTTTCGGAAAGTTCCTTATCGCTGGTGTGCAATTTTTGGAGAATCCTGCGTGCCAGTTGAATGTTTTCTCTTTCCTGCGGATTACCCGCTTCGAAATTCTTCCACCATTCATCAAGTTGGTCGTTAGCACAAAATACCCATTCTATAAAATGTTTATCTTCAAAATATTTGCTGATATTTTCCATTTATTATTATATAATTCACTATAAAAGGAGTTGAACTGTCAAAATATGGACAAAATTTTTAAATTTTTTGACGGAATACTGATTATGCTTATTTGGCAGATTTACACGGATTCTTTAATATCTTTACCAAAAATTCACTGAGTGCATTATGTATGCTTGCCTTTAAATGTTCTTTTACATTAAGTGAAAAATTTGCTAAAATCGGACTAGCCACAACCAAAGGAGGTAGCTTTTTCATCGATTTTTGCTTCGCATCGAAAATTTTTTCAACCACACAAGTCTTTCGTGCATAGCCCCGCAAGATTATTACCACACCCCCAAAATGTGAATTTTAAAGGTTGAGTCCACTCTGAAAAGTATATTTTATCATCAAATTTCAATAAAAAATAATTGAACAGAAATTTAAAATATTGATATTCAAATATTTACATTTTTTATATGGTATTTCTGAGATATTTTTGTTTTTAGACTTTTCGAAGTAAGCTCAAGGTTGATTAAATTTAACTGACTATTTAGGCATGGTCAATGATCTTTTTAAACCGAACTATTGTCTTAATGGACGAAATCTTACTTATATCTATTAAAAATTATCCAGAACAGGAAAGTCCGTTTATCAAACATAGCACGCAGTGTTTTTAATGCCCTGTAAACCTGCTTACGGACAGATTCTATAGAAATATCCATAACCTTGGCTATTTCTGAGTATGGCATCGATTCATTAAAACGAAGGTACAGGGCTTCTTTCTGTTTTGAGGGCAATTCTTTGAGAATTTTATGAACATTACGATTTAGTTCAGTTTCCTCTTCTTTTTCTATAAGGATTTTTTCTATGCTGTATTCGGGTTCAAACATTAATTCATCAGTAGTTTCCTCAACTAAGCGACTTTTTCTTTTTATCTTTTTAATAAGATTCCGTTTAAGAGCCAATATCAGATAATATTTTAAATTTTCGGGATTTGTTTTATTACTTTTCCTCTTTAAATAAAGATCAATAAAAACATCCTGTATAGCATCTTTAACAAGACTTTCATCCTTACAGATTTTAGTTCCGTAACGAAATAAAGACTCTACATACATATTGTACAAACAGGCAAAAGCTTCCTTCTCTCCGGATTGAAAACTTTTCCAGATGATACAAATATTATTATCACTCCTGCCCATTTATTTTCTGTAAGGAAATTAGTTGATAACTAACAAATATAACCAACATATATTTTTATAGCTAATCATTTGACAAATATATAATGAATTTACCATTTGAATCGATACATAATTTTTCGTAAAATTATTTCGCATAAAATTCCTCAATTTTATAAACATCAGCATCATGCTAAGAGAGCAAATTTATTTTACTATAATAATACTTAACCCGGACAAGCCCGAACCAAACAAGTTTTTAAAAGGTGGATAAAAATTATTCTTTCTGTAACATCTATTGATAAAAAGTCACAGAAAGCAGTTAAAAATATTTTGTCCCCAGCAAAAATATTAGTAGTAAGGATACTATGAAAATTATGATTTATAATTTAAACCGCTCCCAAGAAATATTGTTTGTCTTAAGACTAACATGTTGGTAACTTTTTTGGCCTAAGCGCCTATATAAGTAAGTATCATATTTTGATCTGCGTCATCAGTGTTCCATTTATTACCGTTCTATCTAAAATTTATTCGGTTAAAATCTGAAAATTTATTTTCAACGCTTGAGTTTATTAAAAAAAGGTATTTATTTTGACAAAAAAATAAAGTATGTAATTTTTTAGAAAATGAAGAATACTTATCTTGATCTTATTGAACAATCTTATTATTTCCCCCAGGAGGGGTTTGATCTACAGGATGGCAATCTGACATTTTACGGAGTTTCACTGAAGTACCTTATAAATAAGTACGGTACACCATTCAGACTTATGTACCTGCCCCGAATAGGCGACCAGATTAAAAAGGCAAGAAACCTTTTCCGCCGGGCAATTAAGGCAACTAATTACCAGGGCAATTACCATTATTGTTACTGTACAAAATGCAGCCACTTTCATCATGTTATCAATAAGGCACTGCAATATGACGTAAACCTCGAGACTTCTTCTTCATTTGATATAGACCTGATAAAAAATCTTTATCAGCAAGGAAAGCTCGAAAAGTCTATTAAACTGGTACATAACGGATATAAAACCGATGAATATGTGAAAAAGATAATCGACCTTCAGAAAATGGGATTTAATAATTCAACTATTGTTCTCGACAATAAAAACGAATTGAAAAAAATACTGAAATTTGCAAATGGGAAAAAAGTCCAGATAGGTATCAGAAAAGCCATTGATGAGGAACCTCAAAGTGCATACTATACATCGAGACTTGGCATAAGGTCTTCCGAAATACTTGATTTCTATAAAAATAACATAAAAGGAAAATCTAATCTTCACCTCACCATGTTACATTTCTTTGTAGACTCTGGAATAAAAGACTCTATTTATTACTGGGGAGAATTTCAAAAATCACTGAAACTATTTATTGAGCTTAAAAAAGAATGTCCCACACTGAATGATATAAACCTTGGGGGAGGTTTTCCGATAAGGAGCCATCTCGGATTCGAGTATGATTATGAATATATGATCAGCGAGATCGTTAAATATATTAAGGACGTATGTAAAGCAGATAATGTCAAAGAGCCTGATATTTATACTGAATTTGGCAAATATACTGTCGGCGAAAGCGGAGCTACTATTTTTTCAGTTCTCGATCAGAAGCAGCAGAATGATGCCGAATTGTGGTACATTATTGATAATAGCCTGATGAACACAATACCGGATGCATGGTCGATCTTCGAAAAATTTATCCTGCTCCCCATAAATAAATGGAACAATGAATACACACGTGTTAGTATCGGAGGGATAAGCTGTGACCATTCAGATTATTATAATTCTGAAGACCTGAACCAGCAGATATTGCTGCCCCGCTATTCATCCCGTGAGAAAGAACCTCTTTATCTCGGGTTTTTCCATACAGGAGCTTACCAGGATTCCATAAGTGGCTACGGGGGAATAAAACATTGTCTTATACCATCTCCACAGCATGTGATAATCGATCGCAACGAAACTGGTAATTTCGTGGACTATGTGTATCGTAACGAGCAAACAGTAGATGATATGTTTAATATTTTAGGATACGGTATCATAAGGGACTGAATAAAATGATCTCTGAAATTTTTATTAAAATTTTGAGTGCACTATAAAAAGTATATATTATCGTCAAATTTTAGTAAAAAGTAACTGATCAAAAAATTTAAAGATTGATATTCAACTATTTACGTTTTTTATTTATATAGCATTTATTAAATATTTTTGTTTTCAGACTTTTTGGAGAAAACTCAATTTTATCTCATTTTAATTATAAATATATAAAGCTTCATACGTTCTTAAATTATTAATTAACTTCATTACAGATAATTATAAACAAGTCTATTCTGAAAGGAATTTCACGACTTTTTAGATATATTATGATAATTTTCAATTAGTTATAAAGACATAAATACTTTTTAAAAAATTTTAGTTTCAGCACTGAACTCATAATTATTTATCATATGGATACTCTTTCTCTTTTCAATTTAAAAGGAAAAACTGCGCTGATAACCGGATCAGGTAGTGGGATAGGTCTTACTTTAGCTGAAGGACTTGCAGGAGCCGGAGCAAAGATAATTCTGAACGGAAGAAATGAATCCAAGCTAATTAAAGCGCAAAGAATACTTAAAAAACAGGGAGCAGAAGTGTCATGGTTAGTTTTTGATGTTACTGATTCAGATGCAGTGGTAAAAGCTATCAATAATTATGAAATAAACCAAGGATCCATTGATATCCTTATTAATAACGCAGGTATTAACTTAAGGGGACCTTTTGATAAATTTGATGAAGAGAGATGGAAAAAAGTACTTGATACCAATATTAACGGTGCAATGATCGTTTCCCAGGCTGTAGGTAAATTCATGATCAAAAGAGAAGCCGGTAAAATAATCAACATCTGCTCTATGCAGAGTGAGCTTGGACGACCAACCATTGTTCCTTATGCTGTCTCAAAAGGGGGAATAAAAATGCTTACTAAAGCCTTATGTGTCGAATGGGCAAAGTATAATATTCAGGTTAACGGTATCGGACCGGGATATTTTGTCACTGAAATTACCCGTCCGCTAAAAGATGATCCTGAATTTGACAAATGGCTGTGTAACAGGACTCCCGCCAACCGGTGGGGTGACACAAGGGAATTAATTGGGGCAGCAGTTTTTATCGCATCAAAAGCAAGCGATTATGTAAACGGGCATATATTATATGTAGACGGAGGCATGCTCTCAAGTGTATAATAATTAAAAAGGCTGCCTCTTCCGAAACAGCCTCTTTAATTGATTTTTTTTTGTTAATATTCATCTTCATTAAAAAAAAAATCATCTTTACTCGGATAATCCGGCCAGATATCCTCTATACTTTCATAAATCTCTCCGATATCTTCAATTTCCTGTAAATTTTCTATAACTTCCAAAGGTGCCCCGGACCGGATAGCGTAATCTATTAACTCATCCTTTGTTGCCGGCCACGGTGCATCTTCCAGCTTTGAAGCCAATTCGAGTGTCCAATACATCTTAATGGGTTTTAAGCGGTTCAACACATTTTTTTACAATTCCGCGAATATAATAAAAAAATAATACGAAAGACAATTGCCATGATATATTTTCTTCTTTATTCATTGAGCCGGCTTCTCTTAAAAAAATATTTTATCATAAAATTTCAATGAAAGTAATTTAATAATGATCTAAAAGATTCATATATAAATATTTATACTTTTTTATTTGTTTAATAACTGTAAGATATTCTTGTTTTTTGACTTTTTCGAGACTCATATTTTTACTGTGAAAATAAAAAATTCGTGATCCGTTTTAATTTTATGAAACGAACATGAAATTTTTCATTCAAAAATTGCAAAAACAAGAATGAATAAATTTTATGTGAGAGCGACGGATGGAGCGGTTCCATCTGTCAAATTT
>CAZTAL010000058.1:0-4532 GCA_964611525.1 uncultured Prolixibacteraceae bacterium | reverse complement strand
ACCGGCTTTCATGGGACTGATTTCCCGGCTTTCATCGGTACTATGTAGTTGTTAAGACTGCCTTCTTCCTTCTCTTAACCTTCGGTTCCCCTCGGTTTCGATACCGCTTACAATACCAATCTTTTCTTAACTCCTTGCAAGGTGTTGGTATTGACACCACAGAATAGGACAAATTCTTGTGCGGCTTGTCCTTATTTACCGCCTCTTGTGCGGAGAAGTTAGGCTCTCCCGTGTTCCCGTGCATCCCTTATCTGTCTCTGATATACCCCAAGACCCCGGTCGAACCTCCACCACTCGTCTCTGCGCAGTTTCGGTGTTGCCCCAACCTTTTTAAAAATTAAGGCTTCAACTTAAAATTTGCTTTCGAGGCTTATTAGTAAACCTTTAACAGTCGCTGCTTATGCTCCATGCCATCATCTCTGATGACTATGTAAAACTCGCTTCCGGTGGCTGACTAAACCTTACCGGACAGGATTGATTACCTGTAGGGTTGCTTCAAGGTGTTTCATTCATCTGTTGATACGCTTAATGTAATCCCCACCTCACGGACTTGCACGGCGCAATAGATATACAATTTAATTATATCCTGTATGTAAAAATGAATTTATTAACACTTTTTTATACCTTTGAAAATAAATAATTTTGCCAAAAGTAATATCTAATCCATAATGGCAACTACAGGTAATACAAATAAAATATTAAAGGAATTAACAGAAACATTAAAAAAAACAGATGTACTCAAAATAATTGTTTTTGGTTCATTTGCTTATGGTCAGCCAAATGAAAATTCAGATATTGACATTATTGTTGTAACCCCTGATGAATTTACTCCACGGTCGAATAGAAAAAAAATGGAATTGCACCATAAATATAATAACGTAATAAGGAATTTTCGAAAATTAATTCCTATTGACTTAATTGTTTATACAAATGCAATGTACAGGAAATTAGAGGACTCAGGAAGTTTGTTTATAAAAGAAATTAATCACAAAGGAATAATTTTATATGAAGCCAATAACAAAGGAGTGGCTTGAAGCTGCAAAGGATGATCTTCAAACAATAGAACATTTATTGGATAATTCCGAATTAACAAATATTATTGCTTTTCATGCTCAACAAGCTATAGAAAAGTCATTAAAAGCAATTATTGAAGAATATGAAATAGACTTTATCAAAACCCATAATCTTCAATCACTTGCTTTAAAAGTAAAATCGTATATCAACTTTGATTTAGATGCATTAATCATTGCCGAATTGGACCGATTATATATTGATGCCCGATATCCTGCCGATATAGGATTAATGCCAAATGGCAAACCCAGCAAAAAGGAAGCTCTTCATTATTTCGAAGAAGCTTTAAGAATTTATAAAAATATATTAAAAATTATATAATTATCTATGAGGCCGGCCTAAAAGGCGCTACGCGCCCTATTTAGACGGGCATCAATAATGAATGAAATAATTTAACTCCTCCTCCTTCAACATACGACCGAGATCTTTCTCCCTGCCGTTTTTTTTCTGCTCTTCTTTTAAATATTTATAACATCTGTTTTTAACACCGGTAAATAGATAAGCAGACAGGGAAGAAGTTATTTGAATTTTTTTTCGACTTTTCCAAAACTCAAAAAAGCAATCCTGTACCAAATCTTTGGCAGATTCCTCGTCAATGAATTTCAGTGAAAAAAGATAAAGCGACTGGTAATATTTATGGAACAATTGACGAAATGCCACTTTGTCGTCATTTCTTATTTTCCACCATAAAGCTTTATCGGTCAAAGGTTCCATAGGAAAACTTAATTCAAAAAATTTTCAGAACGCAAGTTATAATTTTTTTAGCACACGTCAGCATAAAATAATAAACATGCTTTCTTTTAGGGCATAAAAAATCATATATGTCAGAATTGATTAATGGAGTATCACAGTTCTCAATGAAAGACTTAGTAATTATTCATCGTGTTCTGCGAATTGACTTATCTAAATTAATTCCTACATACTTACAGAATGAGACGAAGGAAAGACTTAAAATGTCAATAGCACAATTAAATAAACCAAAATTGAAATTAAGAAAGAAAGACCTTATAATAGATTAATATTTAATTATGTATTTCTACCTCGAATCCCATGATCTCACCCAGTTTTGACAATTTCTCTATATAATCACCATAAACAACAGCGAGATGATGACCATAACCTCCCTTACCAAGTTTCTGCCTTAATTCCCGCACGCCGCCATCAATATGGTAATAAACGGCCGGACTACAATATGTATCACGGAACTCACACTTTAGTATTTCTCCTTTTGTCACAAGTACTTTATTGGCTGACCGGTTAAATCTTGCTAGTGTTACCGTTTTCTCATCATGATCCGCCATATCTGTCTGTATCTTCCCGCCCCAGCCTTCATAGGTAAAATGACCTATTTCGTATGGCATTGGCTCTTTGTCGAAACCATCCACTTTCAAACCGGGTACGGAATGATGAATTTCCAATACTTCTTCATCAAAGGTATAACCTGCCGAACTTACAAGTCCTTTCATAATGCCAAGCTCATCAATTTCATAGGTGCCCTTTTTCACCAGTACAGGATTTCCCATAAATACCGATTTCTTAGATAAATACATCAATACAGCAACAGCAAGCCAGACACTTATATCTTCCTCGCAGGCTGTTGGAAGCTTTTCATCTTTTAAAAGCGAATGTGTGATACATGGCACGCATCTGGCTTTTTCAGGGAAACGCGAAGCACACAAATCTTTACATGGAATGGTAAATGCATTACACCCGAATTCCTCCATTATATTTTTAACAGACCTATAGAAAAGAATATCTTGTTTTAAGTCTTCTTTTTTAATGTGAGTTTTTTTTGCATTTGCAAATAACTCAGAGGTTATTTCATCCACCTCCTTTACATCATTATCCTTTATCTTCATCATTTCATCAAAAACCATCCTGAATGTGAGCCTGTTATTCCTGATCCCGTACTTATATTCCAGCATGGGCAGATCATGGATACTGCTGTTAACGCTTACAGGAATATGTTCCGAACCCGACAAAATCAAAATTTTCGTATTAGCTATTGCTTTTCTCACATGCAAAAGCTCGATCAGTTCATTAAATTCCCCATAATCATGTGCCATATAGGCTTCTTTGCCGATATCCGTATAATATGCGACAAGATCTATAGGAGTGGGTCCCAGATTGATCATGCATATTGGCTTGTTGAATCTCTCCACCAATCCGGGCACACGGTAAGTAATCAAAAATATATCCGTTTCAAAGGCATCCTTTTCAAGTTTTTTAAACTCATTGTCAGGAACAACAAATGTTTCCGGATATTCCAAATAAACAGGTTCCAAAATATCAGCATAAGTGGAATCTATGTTTTCTTCCAAAACTTTTTTCCAGATTTCAAACTGTTCTTTCCCAACTTTAATTTCATGATCCTTTGTTAATTCTTCACGAGGGCCAACACGACAAGGACCCTCCCATGCATCTGCATGAACCATGTTGCTGAATATTGGTTTGATATTGACTTTTATATCTAATGCTGCTTTCATTATTTATTGTCTTATTAATTATACCTAAAAATCTAAAATGAATATCTTTTAAAGTTCTTCATTGCACGCCACTGAGGGAAATGCTCATTGCAAAATTTATCACCGTAACGATGGGTGCACTTTTTTTAAACCTCTTGGATTCTGACTTGTTTTGGATAGATTTTTTGATCATTTAATATCATTGCTACCCTGATAAATTACTCCTGCATTAATGTTTAAGTTAGAAATACCGGATCAAACAAATTCCGGTATCAATATAAGAGCTAAAATACCGTTTCACAAAAATCCTAGCATTTATGGAGGAAATAAGAAAAACGCATCACCAATGGGTTTCAGCTAAATATATTTTCCCTGACAAAAATATTTATTGACATCACACCTTCTCCGGAAAAACAAATGGCTTCCTGTATTCTTTTGTCAGCATTGCATTTGCTTCATCATCATTTATTATTGTAAGCTTGTCAGGATCGATATGAAGTGTGCGTCCCAGTCTGTAAGAAATATTTGCAAAATGGATCAGTGCACATGAATAAAATCCTTCTTCTATGGGTGCTGTCAGCATTGAAGGATCGTTTGCCCTTATCGCGTCGATGAAATTCTGGTAATGATTACCTAAGCCCTTGCCGGAGGCGCCGGGCTCCCTCTCTTTGCCCATAAAAGTTTGCCATGAGGATACATCTTTCAGCATATAACCTTCAGAGCCGTAAAAAATATTACCCACTACATTGGCTGAACTTGTCATGTAGGTATTTACCAAACCTGCTCCCGATCCGAGGTGATTCCCTTCGGGATTGCTTATCCAGTGCCTTACTTCAAACTGCATGACTTTCTTTTTATCACCACCACCCTTAGGATTAGGAAACTCGAACGTAGCCATCAAAACATTAGGTGTTTCCTGGGCATCATCAAACATCATGTGACCGCCTACTGCACTTACCTTGGTCGGTACAGTCACGCCCAGCCCCCATCTTGCTA
>CAZTAL010000057.1:0-7415 GCA_964611525.1 uncultured Prolixibacteraceae bacterium | reverse complement strand
ACATAATATCCCATTTTTTGATATTGGTATGAGTTGCTTAGATTAAATATTCGCACGTTTTTTAGTGACTGGAATTCTGATCCGGTAATATAACTACGTGATGATACCACTTTGACGCCTTCTATTTGTAGATTCCAGTTTTTTGGGTCACTTACAATAATGATATTGGAAATAGTCTGTTTATCTGATTTGTCTTCGACTATGAGCATCATTTTCACAGCATCTTCATTTTCTGAATAATACCCTTTTAGCTCACAGGCAATTTTAAAACCGAATTTTTTATAATAGTTAATGAGTTTTGTGTCAGATTTACGTGTTTCAAGAGAAATTCGCGGTATGTTATTTTTATTACAGAATTCAGTGATATAGTTAAGTAATTTTTTGCCAATATGTTTTCCCTGAAATTCGGGAAGAACAGCTATCGAAAAAATTCGCAAGGTTTTACGATGCGGGTAGAGTATGGCTGATCCGGCAGATTTTTTCTCCTTGCCATTTTTTATTTCCGCAATAATAACTTTTTGAAACCGGCTTGATAAACTGTGTTTTATGATTCTGCGGGTACTTTGTTGAATTCTGGGAAAGCAGCTTTTCTCCAGCTTATCAAGAAAGTCTAAATCGCCAAATTCAGAGTCCCTTATGTTAATTTTCATGACTGGATGGCAATTAGGGGTTCACCATTATTTTTATCTTTGTTAATAAATCGTCCGGGGCTTTGTTCTTGCATGTTACTTTCTATTCTGGTAATTTTGTTTGTTATACTTTTTAAATTATAAATCAAATTTACAGTTTTTTTTGTCAAAAGGATTTATTCATGAAATATGTCAGCACATTAAAAAGTAATCTCATGGATTTATTATTTTTTTTAAAAAAATAGGGGATTATTAGTATTAAGTGTCCTTTCGTCAACATCTTCGTGCAGCCTGCATTATTGAAAATTATCAAATTGATTTTCAATGATATACAATAGGCATAAAAATTTTAGTTTTTAGACTGAAATCAATACTAATATTGAGTTTGACTCGATGAATCCATTTTATTATCAAATTTCAAAAGCAATTAATCAAATATTAAATTAAAATACTGATATTCAATTTTTTATATTTATGAATTCTATTAATTCAAAACATTTTCTTAAATTTTCGCTTTTCGCAGAAGTCTCAATATTTTAATCGCACAAGGTGTCAGGCAACAGTAATTTCTTTATTCAGATAAATATCCTGTACCAGGTTTAACAGCTCGATTCCTTCTTTCATTGGACGCTGAAAAGCTTTTCTGCCTGTTATCAGGCCTGTTCCTCCGGCTCGTTTGTTAATTACGGCGGTACGTGCAACCTGGGCAAAATCGCTTTCTCCTGATGAAGGACCTCCAGAGTTGATAAGTCCTATTTTTCCCATGTAACAATTAATAACCTGGTAACGGCAAAGGTCAATGGGATGGTCGGAAGTTAGCTTATCATACATATCGGGATGAGTCTTGCCGAACTTCAGTTTTTTGAATCCTCCATTCAATTCAGGTAGTTTTTGTTTGATAAGATCAGCCTTTACAGTTACTCCAAGATGATTAGCTTGTCCGGTCATATCCGCTGCCGTATGATAATCTTTTTCATCAGTTTTAAAATTGCTGTTACGGGTATAACACCAAAGTACTGTTGCCATTCCCAATTCGTGGGCACGGTCAAATGCGTCAGCCACTTCAATAATTTGCCGGTTCGATTCCTGAGATCCAAAATAGATAGTTGCACCTACAGCGGCAGCCCCAAGGTTCCATGCCTCTTCAACATTGCCAAACATTACCTGATCGTATTTATTCGGGTAAGTCATTAATTCATTATGATTGATCTTCACAATGAAAGGAATTTTATGAGCATATTTTCGGGCAAGTAATGACATGCCGCCGAATGTATTAACAACTGCATTACATCCGCCTTCAATAGCCAGTTTGATGATGTTTTCCGGATCAAAATATTCCGGATTGGGTGCGAAGGAGCTCCCGGCTGTATGTTCAATTCCCTGGTCAACAGGCAAAACCGATAAATAACCTGTTCCTGCAAGGCGGCCGTGATTATAAATTGTTGAAAGACTTCGTAATACTTGCACGTTACGGTCTGATATACCAAAAATATTATCTATTGAATCAGGTCCGGGTAAAGTTAATTCTTCTTTGGGAACACCTTTTGCTTCATATGATAACAAATTTTTTGCTTCATTACCCAGATACTTTTCAATCTGTTCCGTACTATTTTTTAGTGTTTTATCCATTTTACTGATATTTAATTACAAAAAATAAAATAACTATCACTGTTACTATCACATGATTTTTTAAGATTCAAATAGCAAATATTGGTAGTCAGTAAACGCAATTCCTTGTTTTGCTAATAAGAAAGTTAAGCTTATACACAGACTATTTTTTTAAAGCCTACCAAATATAAGAAAAAATAGTTCGATTACACCAGATTTCTTAATATCTTAAAAATTGGTTAATTGCATGTATTAAATTTAGCAGATAAATACTTTATAAAATCAGTTATTTAATCAAATGCTAATTTAAATGGCGCACTTTATATTTCGACTTGTTTTTTCTATTTTTGTGCTTTAGTAATAAAACAGAAAAAGAAATATGTTTGAAAATTTAACAGAGAGATTTGAAAGGTCTTTTAAACTGTTAAAAGGACAGGGAAAAATCACTGAGATCAATATTGCGGAAACTCTCAAAGACATTCGTCGTGCTTTACTTGATGCGGATGTCAATTACAATATAGCCAAAAAGTTCACTAGTGATATTAAAGAAAAGGCACTGGGTCAGGATGTTCTGACTTCAGTTAAGCCCGGGCAGTTGATGGTAAAGATAGTGAAGGATGAACTTGCAAACCTTATGGGAGGTGAATCTGTCGGCATAGAAGTATCAGGTTCATTGTCGGTTATACTGATGGCAGGATTGCAGGGTTCAGGTAAAACTACCTTTTCGGGGAAGCTTGCCAGCATGTTAAAGCGCAAGAAAGGCAGGCATCCTTTGTTGGTGGCAGGCGACGTATACCGGCCTGCGGCTATTGAGCAGTTGAAAGTGCTCGGCGAACAGATTGGTGTTCCTGTATATACAGAGGAAGGGAATACTGATCCCGTAAAAATTTCTAAAGCCGCAATTAAGGAAGCTAAAAATAAGGGATATGATATTGTAATAATAGATACGGCGGGACGGTTATCAATTGATGAACATATGATGAAGGAAATTTCATTAATAAAAAAAGCTGTTAATCCCGATGAGACTCTGTTTGTTGTTGATGCCATGACTGGTCAGGATGCTGTTAATACAGCAAAAGAATTCAATGATACACTTAATTTTGACGGTGTTGTACTGACAAAGTTAGATGGGGATACCAGGGGCGGAGCAGCTTTGTCCATTAAGGCAGTCGTTGAAAAGCCTATTAAGTTTGTAAGCTCGGGAGAAAAACTGGATGCCATTGAAATTTTTTATCCCGATCGAATGGCAGACCGGATATTGGGTATGGGCGATATAATTACCCTTGTAGAGCGAGCACAGGAACAATTTGATGAAGGAGAAGCAAGGAAGCTGCAAAAAAAGCTGGCAAAGAATACATTTAACTTTAATGATTTTATAAAGCAGATCCAACAGATAAAGAAAATGGGTAATCTGAAAGATGTAGCTTCAATGATACCAGGTATGGGAAAGGCTGTTAAAAATATGGATATAGATGATGACGCATTTAAACATATTGAAGCTATTATTTCCTCCATGACACCGGAAGAACGGGAAAATCCTGCACTCCTCAATGGCAGTCGGAGGAAAAGGATAGCCAATGGATCCGGCACCGGAGTACAGGAAGTAAACAAGTTGGTTAAACAGTTTTCAGAAACCCGTAAAATGATGAAGATGGTATCCAAAGGAAAAAATATTTCTCAATTAATGGGTAATATGCAAAGAGCAGGGAGAGGACGTTTTTAATTTGATTTATAAATATTTTTCATATGATATTGATTGACGGAAAGAAGATTGCAGCGGAGATGAAGCTTGAAATTGCTGCCCGCGTTAATAAAATAAAGCAGAGTAGCGGAAAAACACCTCATCTTGTAGCTGTCCTTGTTGGTCATGACGGAGGGAGTGAAACCTATGTTGCTTATAAAATCAAGGATTGCGAGGCTGTAGGATATAAATCGTCACTTGTGAGGTATGAAGATAATGTTACAGAAGATGAATTGCTCGCTAAAGTTAAAGAATTGAATAATGAAGATGATGTCGATGGATTTATCGTTCAGTTGCCTTTGCCCAGACATATTTCAGAGCAAAAAGTGATTGAAGCAATAAAACCGGAAAAAGATGTTGACGGATTTCATCCTGAGAATATTGGCCGAATGGTTATAGGACTGCCATCATTTATCTCGGCTACCCCATTCGGTATTATAGAACTTTTTAAAAGATATGGGATTGAAACGAGTGGAAAAAATTGTGTAATACTTGGAAGGAGTAACATAGTGGGACGGCCTTTAAGTATTCTTATGTCGCAAAAATCAGTAAATGCTACAGTAACAGTTGCTCACAGCCGTACAAAAAATATCGGTGATATTTGCCGCAGTGCCGACATACTTATTGCTGCTATAGGCGTTCCGGAATTTGTCAAAGGGGATATGGTAAAAGATGGGGCTATTGTTATTGATGTAGGCACAACCCGTGTTCAATCAAATAAAACCAAATCGGGATGGAAACTTAAGGGGGACGTGCTTTTTGACGAAGTTGCCGAAAAATGCTCCTATATAACACCTGTTCCGGGCGGGGTGGGACCAATGACCCGCGTTTCACTCCTCTATAATACCTTGTTAGCTTCAACAAAACAAATATATAAGTAAAAATTGTTATTGTTTAGAATGATTATAAATTAGCATCAAAATATATCTGTGAGGATACCTTTGAATTTTTCACAGTTATTTCTGTTTTATTTACTTCTTATTATGGCCGGAACTAAGTTATGTAATTATCTTTGGTCGTGTTAATCAGTTGTTTAGATAATTTATATTTTTTTTATGAGGAGACAAAGTTATTACATGATATTTAGAAGAATTATTTTTGTATTTTCAAAATCTAAAAAAAAAATCACAAGAACATCGATGATAATGATTATATAAAAACAATATTCCAATTATTTTTTTATTTTTGAAACGCTAACCAAGTAAAAGACGAAAATTTAGAAGGATGGAAAGTGTTGATAACAACGAAGAAAAGAAAAAAGCAGAAGAGAGGTTCAGGCAAGAAATCTATTCGAATGTAATTAGGGCAGGTAAGAGAACTTATTTTTTTGATGTTAAGAGCACCAGAAATAATGAGTATTATCTGACCATTACTGAAAGTAAGAAGAAGTACACGGACAAGGGGCAGTTTCATTATGAAAAGCACAAAATTTTTCTCTACCAGGAAGATTTTGACAAATTTTCTGAAAGTCTCGAAGATGTTATCCGGTACATTAAGGATAATCAGCCTGCAGATCAACCAGTTGAGTCTGATAAAGAGGAGGTTGAAGTTGAACAAAACGAGGATTCAGGTAAAGATTACAAGAATCTGGACTTTGAAGATATTTAGGGCCTTCTTTTTAGCCTGATGTAGTCCCTGAACATTAAATTCCACCTAAAATATTTGGGTAGGAGGTAAAAGTATGTTTTATACTCTTTCATGACCTATAGCTGCATATGGTGCAACTATTACCAAAATTTTATTCACAATTAATTCTTCTGGGAATAGAAAAATTTCCTTTTAAAGTATGAGTCAAAAAGAGTTATTTGAATATGTAATCCGGTATTTCATGGAGACTATGCCGGTGGCTGAAACAGAACTTAAATATAGTGATCCTTTTCATTTAATAGTTGCTGTAATACTTTCTGCACAGTGTACTGATAAAAGGGTAAATTTGATTACTCCACCTCTGCTTAGGGATTTTCCCACACCGCAAAAAATGTCGGAAGCAAAAACATCTGAAATTTATGAATACATAAAAAGTTGCTCATATCCAAATAATAAGTCAAAACATTTGGTCGGCATGTCAAGGGCACTTATTGACTTGTTTGATGGCGAAGTTCCTGATGACGTTAACGATCTGCAGAAATTACCCGGTATCGGGAGAAAATCAGCCAATGTGATAGCTTCTGTAATATATAACAAACCCGCCTTAGCAGTTGACACCCATGTATTTAGGGTAGCAGCACGTATTGGATTGAGCAATAATGCCAAAACCCCTCTTGATACTGAAATACAATTAATGAAATATATTCCCGAAGAATTAGTGCCTAAAGCTCATCACTGGCTTATATTACATGGCCGCTATATTTGCCTCTCAAGAAAACCAAAGTGCAATGAGTGTGGTCTGACCAAAGTATGTCGTTATTATAGAGAAAAAGTAAAATAAAATATAAAATGGTTAAGATTCTTGAATGTGTGCCGAATTTTTCTGAAGGTCAGGACATGAATATTATCAGGAGCATTATTTCTGCTATGATTGATGCAGGTAATATTAAAGTTCTTGATGTCTCTTCCGGAAAAGCTGCTAATCGCACTGTAGTTACTTTTACCGGTCAGCCGGAAGATGTTTTGCAATCGGCTTTCAGAGGAATAGAAAAAGCAGCGGAGTTGATTGATATGAAAAAGCATCAGGGGCAACATCCACGTTTTGGTGCAACGGATGTTTGTCCCCTGATTCCGTTGGCAGGCATGGAAATAGAAGAAGTAGCAGAGTTAGCAAGGAAACTTGCTGCACGGGTGGGAGATGAATTGGGTATTCCTGTTTATTGTTATGAATATGCTGCCTTTGTTGACGAACGTCGGAATTTGGCCGATTGTCGCTCAGGGGGGTATGAAAGATTAAAAGAGAAGATCGCCCATAAAAAATGGAGACCGGATTTCGGTCCTTCCAAATGGACAGAAAGGATATCAAAATCCGGAGCCGTGGCAATTGGCGCCCGTAATATATTGGTAGCCTATAATGTTAATCTTGATACTACCTCGGCTATAGTTGCCGGCGCTATAGCCGGGGAGGTAAGGGAGTCAGGCAGGGTAATACGTGAAGGAGATGAGATAGCAGGCAGGATAATAACTAATGAAAATAGAGACCCTATACGTATCCCTGGCACATTACAAAAAGTCAGAGCAATAGGATGGTATCTTGAAGATTATGATATTGCACAGGTATCAATGAACTTGACCGATATAGATATAACCGGTGTTTACAATGCCTTTGAAGAAGTAAGCCGTAAAGCCTCAGACAGGGGAATTAAGGTGACAGGTTCGGAACTGATCGGCCTCATCCCTTTAAAATTAATGCTTGATGCAGGCAGATATTATCTGAGAAGGCAAAGAAGGCCGGTTAATATTTCTGATGAGGAGATAATAAATGTTGCTGTCGAGTCATTAGGCCTTAA
>CAZTAL010000056.1:0-20106 GCA_964611525.1 uncultured Prolixibacteraceae bacterium | reverse complement strand
GTCACCACAAACCAATAATACGCCGGATATATTTTCAGCCTCGATAAAATTGAAAAGTTCTTCACGGGCCTTAGTATCCCATGTTCCCCATGAATCCTTGCCATTGCTAACATAGTCGCTCCACATCGTTCCGCTTGAAATGACCTTAAACGGGGCATCCGACTTTTTCAATGTTTCTTTTAACCAGTTAAGTTGCTCAATACCCAAATATGAACCATATTCTCCTCTTCGTTCCAATTCGCGGAATGAACGGGTATCCGGCATTATCACTTCTACCGGTCCAATGCGGGTATTAAAATAGATTCCCTGATTATCATTTTCAGGATTGTTCCAGTTCTCATTCCATACTTGCCTGACTGCCTTGCGGTCTGCTGCAGTAAATCCTTCAGGGATACCACTAAGGTCGTTGTTGAAATAATCGTGATCATCCCAGGAAGCATACAAAGGTATATTTGCTGAAAGATTGCGCCATGGTTTTGAGACGTCGCGAAGAAGATAATCAGATCTATGCATATTAATCCGGTTTTCCCTGTCATCGGCCGCAATATCGCCCAAAAGCATAATCGCCTGTGGCTCTCTTTTTAAAATTTGATTGATAAGATTGGGATTATGTAGTCCTATTTTATGAAAGCATGAGCCGAAGGTAATTTTGAAAATACCTTTTTTGCCGAAGGGAGGTGCTGTTTTAAAACTACCTTCTGCAATTACGGTATTGTTTACATAAACTGCATATTTATATTTAGTATCAGGAGTCAGTCCGTCCAATACGATTTTTTGCTCTACACCGGGCTCAAGGGAATTTTTTACAAACAATTTTTCATCAGTGCCATCGGATTTTGTTACTTTTATAACTACTGGCTTTGAAGTAGAAGGGCGTAGCCAAATAACTACTCCGTCTTCTTGCAGGTTGCCAAGCAAGGGGCCTCCCATTAAAGGGATATTGTATTTCCGGGCAGCCTCAATAATCTCAGGATTTGTGAAATCCGCATCAGGATTTCCATAAAAAACAGCCCTTGCATCAAGATAAAATTGTCTGATATTTTCAGGTAGAAGTCCGTAACTATCGAGCAACTTCGTATCTATTTCCAGATTTCCGACATGCGCTTCACGAAGAGTAACCTTATGGCGGGGTGGTATGGTATCGTTGACTGCGCTATGGCAATTGTTACTGAAAATAAACAAGGAAAGAAAAAAATACAATTGAAAAAGAATATTAAAGTATCTCATGTGTTTAAAATTAATTATGAGTTTGGTCTAAAAAGGCGCTTCGCGCCCTTTTTAGGCAAATTTAAAAAATTTATTAAACTGATTTTTAGACATTTATAAAATAACATAAAGTATTAATCAATAAAAATTTTAGTTTTTATACTGAACTTATAAATAGTAAACTCATATCTTTTGACCTAAAAATCCGGATATAACAAATACTTTTCTCTTATTTTCTTATATTTTCTCAATGCGGGCTGCCAGCTTTTCTCTATCTCTTTCCATGTACAACCCTGTCTTATCATTCTAATCAACTTGTCATTCCCCGCGAGTAAATTAAAC
Organism: uncultured Prolixibacteraceae bacterium; assembly: GCA_964611525.1. GTDB lineage: Bacteria > Bacteroidota > Bacteroidia > Bacteroidales > Prolixibacteraceae > JAAYJR01. The sequence continues at coordinate 18,558 of CAZTAL010000056.1, read as the reverse complement.
CAGTATTCACGTGTAAGGAAATCTTTTTCTTCTTCGAACAAGTTATAAAAATCAAGAAAATATTTCAGTGTGAATTTAGGAATTTCATTAAGCTTCCGTAAATCAATCCCGTAACATACTTTCCCCTCGTTAACCGGATTAACGGCCTCACCGGGAATACTTCCGGGTATAAACCTAAAATCACCAAGAAACGGATAGGGTCCTCCAATTACCTGGAAAGGAAATTCTGTTCCTCTCCCCAGGCTTATGCTTGTAGCCTCAAAAAAGCACAGGGAAGGATAAAGTCTTACTGATAAATCATTTGGAAGGTTTGGTGATGGTTTAACAGGAAGGGAATAACTCATTTTATGATTATAATTTTTTACAGGAATAATAATGAGTTCACATTTTTGTGGTGACTCATACCAGCGCTCACCATTTATCATCCGGGCAAGTTCGCCTGATGTGCAACCGTATACTACCGGTATAGGTTGCATTCCTATGAAGGATTTAAATTCTGGCTCCAATACCGGTCCTGCAATATAATCGCCATTCGGATTCGGACGGTCAAGCACTATCAGCTTTATGCCGTTATTGGCACAAGCTTCCATAACTAATTGCAAAGTAGAAATATATGTATAAAAACGGCAGCCTACATCCTGAATATCAAAAATCATAATATCAATATCTTTAAGATCAGAGGGAGAGGGCTTTCGATTTTTGCCATAAAGGGAAACTACAGGGATGCCGGTTGCCTTATCCACTCCATCCTCAATACTTTCTCCTGCCTCAACATTGCCGCGAAATCCGTGCTCAGGTGCAAATATTTTTACTATTTCAATATTCTGTTCAATTAAAAAATCCACCATATGAGTTTGGCTTTTAAGAGATGAATGGTTAACCACCAGGCCCGTCCGCTTATTAAGTAAAAGCGGCAAATATTTATCAGGTTGATCAGCACCGGTTATTATTTCACTTTTTGTCCTGCTTCCACAGGTAACTGACATTATCAACAAAATAAAAAGTCCTGTTACTCTTAACATGTTATGTGGTTTTAGGTATTATTTTTTTTGCCTGTCTTCTTACCAGATAGCCCGAAAAATTTTCTTTTAACGGACTTTGTATTTTTCCCTCCTTTTTCAATCTTCGTGCCACGTGATTTATGAGGGTTCCAGTCAAATCCTTTTCCCAGAGAACAGGGCAAAGGAATTTTCATTACATCTTTATCAATAAGTTGCTCAATGCGATGAAATTGTCCCATCTCCTTTTCATTTACAAGTGTCAGTGCAACGCCCGTAGCATCAGCTCTGGCAGTGCGGCCTACCCGGTGCACATAATCACCCGCATCATGAGGAACATCGTAATTAATTATAAGGTCAATCCCTTTTATATCTATCCCCCTGCTTAATACATCTGTAGCCACAAGGATACGTGTATGGCGGGCTTTAAACGATTGTAGTACTTTTTCCCTTTCTTTTTGTTCCAGGTCGGATGATATGCCCTTCGTCTCAAATCCCTTATTTTCAAGCGAATGAGCTAGCTCCATGACTTTTTTCTTTGTGGAGCAAAAAATCAGGATACTGCCATATTCAGGTTTATCGGCAATAAGATGATGGATAAGGCCATTCTTTTGATCATCATAACAAAGATAAACTGCCTGCAATACTCCCTTCGCAGGTTTGGAAACAGCAATATCTATCTCTTTGGGATCACTCATTATCCTCGATGCCAAAGTCCTTATCCTTGGAAACATAGTAGCACTTAACAACAATGTCTGCCGTTTTGCCGGAACATGAGAAATTATCTTTATTATATCATCGTAAAAACCTATATCCAGCATCCTGTCTGCCTCATCAAGGATAAGATATTTTATGCTGTTAAATCTCACATACCCCATATTGAGATGGGAAATAAGCTTGCCGGGGGTGGCAATAATTATATCTGCGCCTTTTGTCAGAGCCCTTTTTTGCTGTCCCCAGTCTTCTCCTCCACTGCCGCCGTATATTGCAATCGAGTGAATCCCCAAATTATAAGCTATTCCCTGTATCTGCTGATCTGTTTGCAGTGCCAGCTCACGGGTCGGTACCAGTATAAGTGTAGATGTTTCCCCTGAATGATCCTTCAAAATCATATTAAGCACAGGTATCACGTATGCAGCAGTCTTGCCTGTACCAGTCTGTGCGCATGCAATGAGATCATTGCCGGCAAGTATTTTGGGAATAGCCTGTTCCTGAATGGGAGTCATTTCGCTAAATCCCATATATGAAATTGCATGGAGAATATCTTTATGTATTTTAAAATCGGAAAATTTCATTTTAGTCACCTCTGTTATTATAACTTAAAATCAGTTTGATAAATTTTGCTAATTTGTCTGAAAAGGGCACGAAGCGCCTTTTTAGACTAAACTCATTCATGAATAACAATTGTTGGGGACAATCAGGCACAATTAAACTATCAGACTTTGAGGACAGAGTCGAATAAAGTTGCCGGACAGATTCATGGAAAAACCTTTTCATCCTTACAAAATATAATTTGGGGGGAAATAAAAAAAATATTATTGCATTATCCCATCGGGAATCTCTTTAATTGGCTTTAAACGTAAGGACTTTATAAGCATCTCTCCTCCTTCCGACTGTAACTGAATTTTTCCGGAACTAAGTGGAACAATATTTCCATTTTCGATCTTACCTGTATTTTTGTTCACCATAACTATTTGGCCATTAACAACATGGACAGAAGTACGTCCGACACAATAAAGATCAACCGTATTCCACTCCCCTAGTGGATTTTCAGCATCAACAGCCTTTTTTATTCCCTGCCCGTTATGTTCCCTGCTGAATTTTTTCACTTCGCCCCCCCGGGCATATTGGAATCCGCCGTCCACTTCTCTAACTTCTGTCTCACAATATGTATTATTCATGAGATAAGTATCACCAAGTCGTCCGTGCATCAACTGACATTCGATATTTACCATCCATGTTCCTATTGCCTCTCCGAATTCACCAAAGCTATGATAAAGAAGACCGCTGTTACGATTAGTATAGACTTCAGTGCCCCATTTGAAAATGAGTTGTAAATGGTAATTTGCAAAGGTATCACGGGTAGCAAGTGATCCGTTTATTTCTCCGGAAATCCTGATCAGTTTTTCACCATCCATCTCAACTATCTTAAATACTTCATCCGGTGATGCTGTTTGAGCGAGATTTTCGAATCCTTTGAGAGGAGTCCCCAAATATTTGTCCCAGTTATCAAGATTCTCTCCATTATAAAGAGATTGCCATTGTTTACTTGTATTACAAGAATTCAAAAAAATAATTATGGCTGATGCAATTAAAAAAAGAAATTTATTTTTCATGCCAGTATAACTTTTAAAAAAAATTGATAATCAATTAGTTATTTAATGAGGATTACTGCTCAAACCTAAAATAAATTAGTCATTATAGGGAATTAATCCTTAAACCCCACTTACTTTTTGCCATAGCTGAAAAAATAAGAAAAAAACTGCTACTGAAAAAAAACTGCTCTATAAAGATAGAACAGTTTTTTTGATTTTATTAATTTTATTAAAAACGAATTTCTCAACAGGCTGTGTTCTGGTGGATAATTTCCTTTGCCCTTTCAAGAATTGCTGTATCATCAAGCAGCACTATGCCCCCGTTTGGTCCGGGTTCCATATGAATTCCCACTGTAGATCCATTTGTATAATTTGCACCTCCAAAATAGTTCCTGACGGTTTCTTCTGTCATATCAAATTCATTTGCAATTTTTTTTATAGAACCGTCAGGTAAGCTGTCTTTGATCTTACGCAATTCGTTAAAAGTTATTTTGCTTTCCATAATACATAAATTTTATTTTATCATAAAAATCTTTTTAAAAACTGACTTAACAGGTAAAATTAAAATTAATAATTTAATAACGCTAACTTTAATGTCATGTAATAACCTATTTTTACTTTCTTTTACTTTATACGATTATGGGAAAGGATTTGTTATAACACACAATAAGCTGATATTAAGATAAAAGCTATTATTTAGCTCATAATTTAACTCTTAACAATCAGATAATAATTAACTTTTTTTAAGAGTTATATTACCTTTTTTCTAAGCAGTCGTAAACGGACTGATGCATAGCCGTACGAATATTGAACTCATACAATCTGGCATTTTCCCTTTTAGGATGGACCCGGTTAGACATAAATATAAAAAGAAGTCCTTTATCAGGGTCTGCCCATGCAAAAGTACCTGTATATCCTGTATGACCAAAACTATTTTTGCCCGCATCAACAGCAGGATAAGCATCTTCAAGCTTCTTTTTATGATTATCAATATAAGGTTTATCAAAACCCAATCCCCGGCGATTATTATTTTCAGGATATTGAATGCGGATAAATTCATTTACAGTCTCTGACGAGATATAACGGTTCCCCCCAAAGTAACCTTTTTGAAGGTACATCTGGAAAATTTTTGCAAGGTCGGTTATATTACCGAATAATCCTGCGTTACCAGAAATACCGCCCATCATTGCTGCTCCTTCGTCATGCACAAATCCCCACAACCTTTCATTTCTGAAAAAATCATCGTTCTCGGTCGGCACAATTTTTTTCAGCGGAAAATATTTATATGGATTATATGTGACAGACATTGCTCCCAGAGGAAAATAAAAACTATTTTTCAGGTAGCTCTCATAAGACTGTCCCGAGAGATAAGAAATTATTTCAGGGAAAATATAAAATGCCAGGCCCGAATAAACATATCTTTTCCTCGGGAGCAATTTAATGCATCTTATAGTGTCATAAATCATCTCACGAAAAGTATTTCTAATAAATAAATGATCTGATACCCTAATGGAAAAATTTTCTGAAGGCTGTTTTTTAAATACATTGCGACTCAGTCTCCCTTTATTATCTAATGCCATTTTCCAGAAAGGTATCCACGCCGGCAACCTTGACTGATGAGCTAGAATTTCCCTTATTATTAAATTCTCTTTATCAGTACCTGCAAATTCAGGCCAATAATTGCTTAAGGGCTCATCAAGATCAATTTTTTTGTCATCTACCAGTTTCATTAATGCCGGCAAGGGACCTGTCACTTTTGTTAAAGAAGCCCAATCATAAACATCATCATACTTCACTTTTCTCACTTTATTATAAGTATGAAATCCATAGCATTTATGAAAGAATACATTTCCATCCTTTGCAATAAGCATTTGGCATCCGGGATAAGCAGCAGAATCAATTCCCAGTTGTGAAATTGAATCAATTTTACCGGTCAGCATGTCAGAATTTATCCCAACCTCTTCGGGAATAGTATATGCAAAGGTTTTGTTGTTGTTTACCATATTTCCGTCATTCAGCTTAAAACGGCTGTCTACATTTACGGGAAGCCTGCCTCTGGCATCAAATGCACCGAATATTAATTGAGCAGCAAGCTCCTGTGTCAGGGGATTATTCCTGTAAGCAAGAATCAAACCATCTGAATGATGGATATTATCAAAATATTTCAAAGCATATGCATTACCAAAAAACACAGTTATCGTTTTGTTTTCCTGTATGATATCAAAAACAGCCCTTCTTTGTATATCTGTAGTGCCATACTTTCCGGAAGGATAAACATTTATTCCCTCTATACCTGTAATAATCATGTTATAATTATCAAGTATTTTGCGAAGACCTGCAAGTTCCGGTTCAGTGGAATTCTTGTTTATCTCAAAATGGTCAATTTTAGTATACCGATCCAGCATTTTCTGAAAAGGGGTCTTTTTATCAGCACCTATCATTACAGAGGCGATCTTATATTTATTTAATTCCTGAAGTGGTAAGGCTGCATGGTTGTTTAAAACTGTCAGCGAAGCTTTTGTCAGCCTTCTAACAGTAACTTCATAACAAGGCGAGTTCAATCGTCTGGTTAGGTTGTCAGTATTAACCGGCTGATATATATGAAGACCTGCCCAACGTTTAATTGCCAGAACACGCCGGCATTTGCTTTCTATCTCCTCTATTGATATCTCATTACAAGCTACAGCTTCCCTGATAGAAGCTATGGCTCTGGAAATATCCGGCACACTCAAAAGAATATCATTACCCGCCTTCAGGGCTTCCACTTCAGGACTGCCCTTTATAATTTTCGCACCGGCCATATTCATAGCATCTGTAATAACGAGTCCCTTAAATCCTATCTCATTACGAAGATATTCTTTAATGATAATTTCAGATAAAGAGGAAGGTGTACCTGAAGGATCTATTGCAGGAACACTCAGATGACCGGTCATTATGGCATTAATACCATTAACTCCCATATACCTGAAAGGAAAACTTTCTACAACATCCAGCCGTTCCTTTGAATGATTCAACTGTGGCAGCACTTTGTGAGAATCGGTTTCGGTATCGCCATGACCCGGAAAATGCTTTGCCACTGCTATCGCACCTGCCTCTTGCATGCCTATGGATAATTCCCATGCTTTTTGTGAAACATTTATTTTATCCTCACCAAAAGAACGGAAGTTAATAACAGGATTTAAAGGATTTGTATTAATATCAGCGACCGGTGCAAGATTCATATGAATCCCCATATCCTCCATCATGTTTGCTATATCCCTTCCCATTTGGCAGATTATTGTTGAATCCTGAATCGCACCTAATGCCTGAGCATATGGGTATGACATTAAACTGTCAATACGCATTGAAAGTCCCCATTCACCATCAATTGCCACCAAAAGTGGAATAGTTGTAATTTTCTGCAGTTCATTAATATACTCTGCAGTCCTTACGGGAACCCCCTGCATAATTAGTATACCCCCGGGCCGGTATTCTTTAATGAGACTCACCATTTTATTTTTAGCATCTTCCCCCTGTCCGGGATAAAATGCAACTATCATCAATTGGGCAATCTTCTCTTCCAAAGTCATTTGATCCATATTTTTATTTACCCACTGATCTTTCATTAATAGTAAAAATGGCGGTTCCCCTGAATATAATCTGGTAAAACCCATAAAAAAAATAATTAACAGCGTCGTTACTTTTAGATATTTCATTTCCGTACTCAATTATCCTGATGTTTCAATAATAAGCATAAAAATATTAAAAATATATCCTCTGGTGCGGTGCGATATAATAAAATTAATAACTCTTGTTTTTTAACCTGAAAATCTAAAATGAAACGAGCATGATGAAAATTATCACCTAGGTATATGATTATAATTTCATGCGAGTTCCATATGATACCTTTGAAAATAATTAATTTTACTTCCTAATTTTGTATCCTGTATAAACAACATGAACTTTTTAAACAAAAAATTCCACAAAAGTAAATGTTTAAAAAAGTTTATATGAGAACAAAGTATAAAGTCAGGCTGTGATCCATTTGTTCTCAAATTTTTAATTAATTAATTTTTTACAGATGATTTCGGTATAAAAACTAAAATTTTTATTTATAAAATTTTTGTATTTTTGTATATGATTGAAAATCAATCTGATAAATTTTATTAATTTATCTGAAAAGGGCGCGAAACGCCTTTTTTGACCAGGTTTATAGATAATTATTAAATTTTAAATGAAACGTGTAGTCATAGGACTTTCAGGAGGAGTAGATTCCAGTGTTGCTGCATACCTGCTTAAGCAACAGGATTATGATGTGGTAGCATTGTTTATGGTTAACTGGCACGAACGTACCGGTTCCCTGACGAGTGCATGTACATGGGAAGAAGATGCATTAATAGCTGAAATGGCGGCAAAAAAGATGGACATACCATTTCATATCGTGGACCTGAGCAGTGATTACAAAAAGAGGGTTGTTGATTACATGTTCAATGAATACGAATCAGGCCGAACTCCCAATCCGGATGTACTTTGCAATCGTGAAATTAAATTCAGCTCATTTTGGGATGAAGCTTTAAAATTCAATGCCGACTATGTAGCAACAGGTCATTATTGCCGTAAAAGCACAATAAAAACAGATGGAAAGATAACTTACGGGTTGCTGACCGGTAAAGATAAGAACAAAGATCAGAGTTACTTTTTATGTCAGTTAAACCAGCAACAGCTCTCAAAAGTTCTCTTTCCGATAGGTAACCTAACAAAACCGGAAGTAAGGGAAATTGCGCGCCAACAAAATTTACCAACAGCTGAACGAAAAGATTCCCAGGGTATCTGTTTTGTCGGAAAAATTGATTTACCCACTTTCCTGCAACAAAAACTTCAACCAATAAAAGGTAATATTATTGAAGTTCCTGCCAAATTCTTTGCTAATAAAAAACAGATTGAGAAAACCGAAAAAAATTACGACAAATTATGTTTCCCTTTCCCATATAAACCATGGAACGGGGAGATCATAGGAACACACAATGGAGCACATTTTTTCACAATAGGTCAGCGTAAAGGATTGAGAATAGGGGGACACGATGAACCTTTATTTGTCATTGGTATTGATGTTGACCGCAATATAATTTATGTAGGTGAAGGGAAGAATCATCCCGGACTGTTCCGGCCGGGTCTTTTTATACCCCGGAAGGCAGTGCATTGGATAAGAACAGATTTACAATTAAAATACGGACAAAAAAAACGGTATGATATCCGCATCCGTTACCGTCAGCCCCTGGAAAAAGGATTTATTCATTTAAAAAATGAAGGAGCATATATTATTTTTGAAAATGAGCAACGTGGAATTACAGCCGGACAGTTTGCTGCATGGTATGTTAACGAAGAATTGATCGGTTCAGGCTCTATTGCCTGAAAAGTTCTTAAATTAGCAAAAAATAACCGACAATGATAAAATCAATGACAGGCTATGGTAAGGCCATATTCGAAATAAATAAGAAAAAGATCATTATTGAGATCAAATCACTCAACAGTAAGCAAATAGATATAAATACAAGGATACCTTCCCTGTATCGTGAAAAAGAAATTACAATCAGAAGGGAAATTTCAGAAAAACTCCAGCGCGGAAAAATTGACCTTACTGTTTATATTGAAGACCATGGTGAAGAGCCAAATTCAAAAATTAACGAATCTGTCCTGATAAGTTACTTTAATCAAATAAGGAATGTCAATGATGCGCTTAATCTTTCAACCGACCATACTACCTTACAGGCTGTCTTAAAACTTCCCGATGTAATAAAACCCGAATTCAAAACTGTCGATGAGGAAGAATGGCAAATAATAATGAAAAATCTCAGGGAGGCATTGCATGAAATTGATACTTTCCGCATCAAAGAAGGTGAAGTTCTCAAAGCTGATATCGCCCATAATACTAAAAGGATAAAAGAATTACTTCTGCAAACAGAACCATATGAAGAACAAAGAATAAATACGGTAAAAAAACGCCTGACTGATAGTCTGAACAACATTAAAGTCAATGGAAATATTGATGAAAGCCGTTTTGAACAGGAGCTTATTTATTATCTGGACAAAATCAACATGAATGAAGAAAAAGTACGACTTAAAAATCATTGTTCTCATTTTATGGAAACTCTCGAACAAGCCTCACCAAACGGAAAGAAACTTAACTTCATATCACAGGAAATGGGCAGGGAGATCAACACTCTCGGCGCCAAGGCTTATGATAGCGAAATACAGCGTTTGGTAGTAAGAATGAAAGACCATTTGGAAAGAATAAAAGAACAATTACTGAATGTCTTATGAAACGAGTCATGTACTATCATACACACAGGAAAGACATTATAAATGACGAGTTCCATTTCATACCTTTAAAATAAACAATTATAATGAAATGAAAGGAAAATTATTAATTATATCAGCTCCTTCAGGATCAGGAAAAACAACCATAGTAAAACATCTTTTAAAAAATATCCCCGGCTTGAAATTTTCTGTTTCTGCTACCAGCCGTCCACCACGATCAGGAGAAGTAGATGGTAAAGATTATTATTTTCTATCAGAAAAAGAATTCAGACAGAAAATAAGTAACGATGAATTCCTTGAATTTGAAGAAGTTTATAATGGTATTTACTACGGAACCCTTAAAAGCAAAGTTGAGCGAATCCGCAGTCAGGGAAAAAATATAATTTTAGACGTAGATGTTGAGGGTGGACTTAATATTAAAAAAATTTACGGCAAGGAAGCATTGGCAATATTCATAAAGCCTCCCTCCCTTGAAGAATTGGAAAAAAGGTTGCAACAACGTTCCACCGAGAGCAGGGGAAAAATAAGAATGCGTATAGCCAAAGCAAAAAAAGAACTTAATTATGCAAGCCGGTTCGATGTAATCATCATCAATGATGAATTATCAAAAGCATTAGAGGAAACAAAAAAAATAATACATGATTTCATCAAGAAACATAAAATCTGAATCTAAATCATATAACGGAAGAAAAATCGGATTATATTTTGGCTCCTTCAATCCAATTCATATAGGACACTTGGCAATTGCCAACTATATAGTGGAATTTACAGAAATTAAACAGCTTTGGTTTGTTGTCAGTCCCCATAATCCCCACAAGAAAAAAGCCAGTCTTCTCAATGATTTTGACAGGCTTGAAATGGTCAGAACAGCTATCGGAAAGGATAAAAGATTCGATATTTGTGATATTGAATTTTATCTGCCTAAACCCAGCTACACAATAGATACCCTAACCTACCTCACAGAAAGGAATCCTGCCAGCCGGTTTAGTATAATTATGGGTTCAGATAATCTGAATAATTTTTATAAATGGAAAAATCATAAAATCATAAAAGACAACTACGGCATTATAGTATATCCGCGGCCTGACTTTAAATTCAAAGAATATAAATCATACCCCGATATAACAATTACAGATGCCCCCAGAATGGATATTTCTTCTTCTTTTATCAGAAAGGCTATAAGCAAAGGAAAAGATATCCGACATTTTCTGCCTCCAGAAATATGGAAATACATCGATGAAAAAGGATTTTACCGTTAACGAGAGACTGCCATAAACTCAAATGATTGGGTTATATTATAGTTGTCCCCAAAAAGGTTATTTACTAATATTATTCCCTGCTCTTAAACCAATAGAACACGGGCACTCCCGAAAGGGCTGTCAGTATTGCTATAGTTGATTCCCATGGCCGCTCAAAATATGCTAACACTAAAATAGTTAAACCTGTAAGGATATAAATAATATGTATTAAGGGGAAACCCGGAAGTTTCAAAACACTCTTACCTTTAATTCTAAGCTTAAAAACACCAATTACAGCTAGGATAGGAAATATACCCAGTGAAAATCCCATATAGGTAATTATCTGCTCAAAGGTACCTGATAAAACAAGAACTATTGCAATAGAACTCTGCAATAAAAGGGCATTCTGGGGAACTTTATGGCGTCGGTTAACTTTAGAAACGAATTTAAAAAAATAGCCATCCCTGGCCATAGAATAATAAACCCGGGGACCCAGTATTATAAAAGCGCTCAGGGAAGAGAAAAGTGCAAATGAGATAAGTAATGAAATAATTGTTTCGGCAGTATCACCAAAAGCGTATCCGGCAGCCATGCCACCTATCTCGGGCTCACCGGCCATCTGTCCCGGCGGTATCGCATAAACAAAAAAAAGGTTTAACCCAAGATAAAGTATAGTAACAATAATGGTTGATATCAAAAGAGAACGGCAAATAACCTTGCGCGGATTCTTTATCTCAGAACCAATATATGTAGCTGAATTCCACCCGCTGAAGGCAAACATAATAAACATCAGTGATAATCCAATTGATTTCAATCCGCTGAAATTAAAAATAAAAGGCTGTGAGCAGGTAACATTATCCATATCTCCTTTTCCAAGTGTAAATCCTGCAATAATTAATCCCGTTACCAATATGATCTTTAAAACAGTCAGACTGTTCTGTACCCTGGATCCTAAAACAACACCCTTGACATGAATTACTGAAAAAACCATGATGACCAGAACTGCCAGCAACTTACTAAACATATTTGCACTTATGAATGTATCAGGTAATAGCCATGAATGCAACCCTGGGAATGCCCAAATAAAATAATTGCTGAAACCAATAGCTGCTGCTGCTATAGGAGCTGAAAATCCCACGATAAGTGAAAGCCAACCACTTAAGAATCCTAACAAAGGATGGAAAAGTCTCGAAATAAAAATATACTCGCCGCCTGCTTCCGGAAACGCGGCACCCAGTTCTCCATATGACAATGCTCCGCATAAAGCAATCATTCCCCCTGTCAACCACAGGCAAAGCATTATTAAAGGATTGCCGAGAAACTCCATCAAATAACCGGTGGTGGTAAATATCCCCGCGCCAATAATATTGGCAACAACAATATTAATTACCGGGAAAAGTCCCAGTTTCCGTTCCAGATTATTGTGGTATAAATTCAAAATTCAGGGGATTTATCGAAAACTTTATAGCTCATTGAAATACCTGATGGACTATCCCTGTTTATAATAGTTTTATAATTGTCCCGACTTTGAACGTATTCTAAAAATTCAAGAATACCATGAATACGCATAGCCGTATTATGGGCGGTAAAACATCCGCCGGTTTCCAGTTTTGGATCCAGTGCAATGAAATAATTCTTATACCAATACTTATCAGCATCTGAAAAAACAAAATCAAATTTACCGGATAAGCGGGGTACCAGTTCATGAGCGTCGCCGAGCCTGGCATCAATATATTTTTCCAAACCCGCCTTTCTGAAATTTGCCTTAGCCTGTAACCAACGTCTTTTATCAATCTCGATTGTTGTCAATTTACCACCGGTTTTACTTAATGCCCACGCAATCCATATAGCTGAATGACCGGTAGAAGTTCCAATTTCCACAGCTTTACGGTATCCGTTTTCAACAATCAGATCATACAGTGTTCTTCCGTCGGAAATGGACACGTTCATGTCGCGCCAGTTATTAGCATTCTCTTCCAGAAAATTTTTCACCTTCCTGTCTAAATTATTCTCAACCTCAGGGTATTGTCCACTACCCATCAAAATAAAATGGCTAAAAACAAAAATAATAACAAATTTTAATCTCATTATATTTCTTTTATGGTAACGTACACTTTAAATATAAAAAAAATGAGAGGAATATGAACAATATCACCTAAAAAAACAAGCCTAAATGTTCAGGTTATTTCGTAATAATGCCTTAGTAAATAAAGCTGCTGCCGCCCAGGAATTCCCGTAAAAGTGAGGTAGGAGGTATCTCATCATCTTCGATTGGTTTAAAATATGACAAAAACTTAAGCAATCTTACAGCTTCCATATACTCCCTCTGATTTTCAAGTACGAGCTTCAGAAGGGGATCAACATATTTTTTCAGTACCGCAAGTTCGTAGAGGGTAGCTGAGTTGAACATTATATCAGCATTTTCCTGATAGGGAAATATATTTATCTCTTCCCCTTTTCGCACCAGTGGCCAGCGCCTGATTGTATCTGCAGCCCTGCATCCCCGGTATTTACCATCACGGATGATCCGCCGGATTAACCTGTTATCTGAAGTAGAGATATAAGTATGCTCGTCGAAAGATATCTGTGTCAATGCTGAAATAAAAATCCTGAAGGTCTTCTCCTCGTCAATTTTCGGGAGCAGCTCAGGATTCATTCCATGTATGCCCTCAACAATAAGAATGTCCCCCTTGCGCAATCTCAAATTATCACCATTCATATACCTGCGGCCGCGGGCAAAATCGAATTTTGGCAACTGAACCTCATCCCCCTTCAATATATTACTTAACTGATCATTAAAAAATTCTATATCTACTGCTTTTAGTGCTTCAAAATCATAATTCCCATGTTCATCAAGAGGAGTATACTTTCTATCTACAAAATAATCATCCAGCGATATCTGATAAGGACGCAATCCGTTTACTGCAAGCTGAACACCAAGTCTTTTGCTAAAGGTTGTTTTTCCCGATGCAGAAGGTCCGGCTACCAATACCATCCTTATATCATTTGTACGCAAACTTATCATATTGGCAATCTCTGCAATCTTTTTTTCATGAAGAGCCTCGGAAATCTTGATTATATATCCTCCTTTTTTCTGCAATATTAATTCATTAAGATTCGATATAGTTGAAATATTAAGTATTTGTGCCCAGTCTTTATGCTCTTCATATATTTCAAAAAGCTTATTCTGTTTCGTTACCTCCTGAAGATGGTCGAAATTGTCGGGATCGGGTATTTGAAGCAGCATACCGTCAAAATACCTGATCAGGTTGAAATTCGTAATATACTTTGTGGAGGGTAAAAGATGTCCGTAAAAATAGTTACCCATTTCTTTGAGAAAATAGAGGCTTGAATACAAATGTCCCTGTTGTTCAAAAAGCTGCGCTTTCTCTTTCAATCCATCTTTTGTGAGTTGTTCGACCGCCTTTTTTGAAAGAAATCCCTTTTTTACAAACGGTATGTTCTTGTCAATTAATGACTCCATTTCCTTTTTGATGGTTTTAATTTCATTCACATTAATCTCCCTGCCGAAACCTGACACTTCGCAAAAATAACCATTTGATATACCTTTGTTTATCCTGATAGAAATTTGGGGAAAAACATTCTTAACTGCTGCATAAAGCACAAAAATCAGGCTGCGGACATACATACGCATACCGTCAGGATGCGCAACATCGAAAAACTCTATATTTTTAGGCTTTACTATACAAAACGAAAGTTCACGTACCTGGTGGTTAACTATTGCCCCGCATATGGCATTTTCTGACTGAATATCCAAATCACGACTGATCTCCAGAAGCGATGTACCCAACGGATAAACATGTTTTGAACGGGTGTTCTGACAATAGATTTCAATTTTTTTCATATCTATTAGATGCTGATTTATTATGATTATGATTATTATTTTTATTGTAATAATTCCTGCCTTAAAAATTCAGCAGTATATGAATTCCTTACCATGGCAACTTCTTCAGGAGTGCCGGTACATAATATTTCCCCGCCGTTTTTACCTCCCTCGGGACCTAGATCTATAATATGGTCAGCTACTTTTATAACATCCATATTGTGTTCTATCACAATTACCGTATTACCTTTATCTACCAATCTGTTAAGCACTTCGAGCAATACCCGTATATCTTCAAAATGCAGTCCTGTTGTAGGTTCATCAAGGATATAAAGAGTTTTGCCCGTATCCCGCCTGGCCAGTTCAGCAGCCAGTTTAACACGCTGAGCTTCACCTCCCGATAAGGTGGTTGAAGACTGTCCCAGAGTTATATATCCCAATCCTACCTCCTGCAGTGTTTTTAATTTTTTTATAATTGAAGGTATATTTTCAAAAAATCCCACTCCCTCATTTATAGTCATCTCCAGGACATCACTTATCGATTTACCCTTGTATCTTATCTCCAGCGTTTCACGGTTATATCTTTTGCCGTTACATTTCTCACAGTGAACATAAACGTCAGGCAGATAATTCATTTCTATCAGTTTCACTCCTCCCCCCTGGCACTCCTCACAACGTCCTCCTTTTACATTAAAAGAAAAGCGTCCCGGCTTATATCCTCTTATTTTAGATTCCGGCAACCGGGCAAATAAATCCCTGATATCAGAAAAAACTCCGGTATAAGTGACCGGATTTGACCTGGGCGTACGGCCAATAGGTGATTGATCCACGCGGATAACCTTGTCGATATGTTCCAGTCCGCAGGCCGACTTATAAGGTAAAGGGTCTTTAACTGACTTAAAAAAATGCTGACTTAAAATGGGTTGGAGAGTATCATTTATAGCTGTAGATTTCCCGCTTCCCGAAACCCCTGTAACACATATAAATAATCCAAGCGATATTTCAAGTGTCACATTTTTAAGGTTATTGCCCGAGCACCCTGTAAGTTTAATATATTTACCATTTCCGCTTCTTCTTGCTGCCGGCACATCTATCTTTTTACGTTTGTTGAGATAATCCGAAGTCAGTGTATTGACCTTTAAAACCTCAGCCGGAGTACCTGCAGCAACAATTTCACCACCATGTCTCCCTGCATAAGGCCCCATGTCAATTATCCAGTCGGCGTGTAACATTGTATCCTTGTCATGTTCCACTACTAGCACCGAATTGCCCTTATCACGCAGCTTTTTAAGAGCATTAATAAGCCTAAGATTATCACGGTGATGCAATCCGATACTTGGTTCATCCAAAATGTAGAGCACATTGACTAATTGCGCCCCTATCTGAGTAGCCAGTCTGATACGCTGGGATTCACCTCCGGAGAGGCTTTGTGAAGCACGGTCAAGTGAAAGGTAATTTAATCCCACTCCTGTCATAAATCCCAAACGATCACGTATCTCTTTAATAACCTCCGCACCTATTAAACGCTGACGGCTAGTAAGTCTGCTTTCCAGGTCAGCAAACCATTCACCTAGTTCACTTAAATCCATTCGTGCAAGTTCGGAAATATTCTTACCATCAATTTTAAAATGCAATGATTCCTTTTTTAAGCGCATACCATTGCACTCAGGACAAACAGATTTTTTAATAAATTGATATGCCCATTTCCTGGCTCTTTTGGATGAATTATACTCACGTTGGTTTTCAATATATTTAACAACACCGTCATAACTCAACAAATAATTAAGATTATTTCCCAGGGGGGTATTTTTCAGATGAATGCGTTCATTAGTACCAAAAAGTACAGCGTTCAATCCTTCTTCAGAAATATCCTTAACAGGTGTTTTAAGAGAAAAACCGAATTTATCTGCCAAAGCATCAATCTGCCAAAAAATCAGGGAGTTTCTGTACGGTCCAAGTGGAACAATACCACCTTTTGCAATGCTTTTGTTTTTGTCAGGTATAATTTTGTCAATATCTATTTCACTTACCATTCCCAGTCCGTTACAGCGGGGACAAGCCCCATGGGGAGAGTTAAAAGAAAAACTGTGTGGTGCCGGTTCGTTATATGAAATGCCGGTTGTGGGACACATAAGCATACGGCTGTAATATTTCAGGCTGTCATTATCATGATCAAGTATCATTAGCACACCGTTTCCATGCTTCATGGCTATACTGACACTCTCCTTCAAACGT
The DNA here is from genome assembly GCA_964611525.1 of uncultured Prolixibacteraceae bacterium. Classification (GTDB taxonomy): domain Bacteria; phylum Bacteroidota; class Bacteroidia; order Bacteroidales; family Prolixibacteraceae; genus JAAYJR01. Next base: position 1,631 of record CAZTAL010000056.1, on the reverse strand, counting down.
TTATAGCTCTCGTCACGTACCTTCAATTTATCGATTACTATCTCGATAAAATGGTTTTTATAACGGTCAACATGATGATTATGTTTTATCTCGGTTATATTGCCATCAACTCTTACATTAAGAAATCCTTTTCTCCTGATTTGCTCAAATAATTCGCGGTAGTGACCTTTCCTTCCCTTTACAACGGGAGCTAAGATATAAATGCGTTTCCCCGCAAAATCACTCTTTATCAGATCCAATATTTTATGCTCGGAATATTTCACCATTTTTTCTCCTGTATTGTAAGATAAAGCTTCCGAAGCCCTTGCAAATAAAAGTCGCAGAAAATCATAAATCTCTGTAACAGTACCAACTGTGGAACGCGGATTTGTCATAGTAATCTTCTGTTCAATGGAAATAACAGGACTCAGTCCGGTGATCTTATCCACATCAGGCCTTTCAAGATTACCCAGAAATGAGCGGGCGTAGGCAGAAAAAGTTTCGATATAACGTCTTTGACCCTCCGCATAAATAGTATCAAATGCAAGCGACGATTTACCACTACCGCTTAGGCCCGTTATTACGGTAAACTTATTCCGCGGTATCTCTACATCAATATTACGAAGATTATGAACCCTGGCACCCTGAATTAAGATCTTTTCCTCAGGCTCAATCCATTCATCCGGAAGTTCCTCCTCAATATATTTTATATCCTCCATATTCTTTATAAACCCTCCTTATTATTCAATACCGGAATTTTTATCGTGTATTCCCTTTTGTATTTATTGGTCAAATAATTATCACGCAGCCACGGATTAAAATCTTTTAACAACTTATAGTTAATGCCCTGTTCATGAGCAAAGTCCGCAAAATTATCAACCCTGCCGTAAATCTTAATTTCTTTGGTTAAAATATCAGGATATTTCTCTTTCTCCGGTACATCAAAATTATATTTTGCAGGATCTTCTAAGATAAGTTTCAAAGCCAGAATGCGGAATACATACCTCTGTGTTTCCTGTCCCAGCAGCAAATTATAATATGAACAGTTTTTTTGTCTTTCTATTTGCCGGCTGATACCATTCATTCCGGCATTAAATGAAGCAGCTACCATAGTCCAGTTACCATATTTTTTAAAAGCCTCAAGCATATAATCACAGGCAGCATACGTCGATTTTTCTATATGATACCGTTCATCCACCTCACTGTTAACCTCAAGTCCGTATTCACGGGCTGTTCCACGTAAAAACTGCCATAAACCGACGGCCCCTGCAGGGGAAACAGCGCGCGGATTCAAGCCGCTTTCAGCCACAGCAAGATATTTAAAATCATCAGGTATGCCCTTTTCTTTCAGGATAGGCTCAATCATATTAAAATAACGGGGTGCCAGCTTAATCAACCTCAGTGTCTGTGAATGGAAATAAGAATTTACCAGCAGTTCACGATCAAACGCCTCTTTTACATCGAACCTTCCCAGTGGAGCAGGCTCTCCGGCAAACGCAACAAAGTCAGGAATATCAACTGACTTGTATCCGGCCACTTTCTTTTTTTCAATTACAACAGGGTCTTTACTGCTTCCCCATCCGGTTATCAAAAAAACTATAACTGCTACCTTTACAGTTATTATCACCGGCAAAAAAATTCTCCATCCATTT
>CAZTAL010000055.1:0-9949 GCA_964611525.1 uncultured Prolixibacteraceae bacterium | reverse complement strand
TGGCCAACGCCGGACGGAGGTTATATAGATCAGATAAGCAATCTAATTGAATCCATAAAAAATAATCCAGATTCACGACGGCATATAGTAAGTGCATGGAACGTCGGTGAACTTGATAAAATGAATTTGCCTCCCTGTCATATTCTTTTTCAGTTTTATGTGGCTGACGGAAAATTGTCGTGCCAGTTATACCAGCGCAGTGCTGATGTTTTTCTGGGAGTGCCGTTCAATATTGCCTCTTATGCATTGTTAACTTTAATGGTAGCACAGGTAACAGGTTTGCAGCCTGGTGATTTTGTTCATACTTTTGGTGACGTTCATATTTACTTAAACCATATAAATCAGGTTAAACTGCAACTAACACGCAAACCTTACCCACTTCCTGTAATAAAAATAAATCCTGCTGTAAAAAATATTTTTGATTTCAGGTATGGAGATTTCGAGCTGGAAAATTACCGGGCACATCCGCATATTAAGGGAAAAGTATCAGTTTAAATAATCTTCAGGATGATATATAAAAATATTTCTATAATAGTAGCCATTGCTGAAAATTTTGCAATCGGGAAAAACAATGAGCTATTGTTTCATTTGTCCGGTGATCTGAGAAGGTTTAAGGGAATAACTACGGGTCACACTGTCATTATGGGCCGGAACACATTACTATCCTTGCCGAGATGGCCGCTCTCCAAAAGGCGTCATATTGTTATTACAGACAATTCTGATGATAATTTTGAAGGTTGTGAAACGGTTTATTCTGTTGAAGAGGCGATAGGAAAAGTTCAAAATGAGAATGAAGCATTTGTAATAGGTGGCGGAATGGTTTACAGGCAGTTTTACCCTTTGGCAGGGAAGCTTTACCTGACTATGGTTCATAAACGATTCGATGCTGATGTTTTTTTCCCGGTCATTGATTTCGATGAATGGAAAGAGATTTCACGTGAAGACCACTACGACGAGCAAAATGGGTTTCGATATTCCTATTTAAATCTGGAAAGAAAAAATATTAACCCTAAAAATAATTTTTAACCGCCCCAGTTATCTCTGTCAAGGCTACGATAGTGGATTGCTTCTGCAAGATGATATGCAAGGACATTTTTGTTGTTTTCCAGGTCGGCAATTGTTCTGGCAACTTTTAAAATGCGGTCATAAGCTCTGGCTGATAATCCTAGTTTAGTCATAGCATTTTTTATCAGTTCCCTGCCTGCATTATCCAGTTGAATATATTTATGAATTAGTTTAGAATTCATCTGTGCATTTGCATGAATACCATCGTACATCTCAAATCTTTTTTCCTGTATTTTTCTGGCTGAGATCACCCGCTTTCTGACTGATTCACTATTTTCCGATGATCCTTTTTCTTCAAGTTTATTAAATGAAACAGGTACAACTTCAAGATGTATATCTATACGGTCGAGCAACGGACCTGAAATTTTGTTAAGATATTTCTGAACTGCTCCCGGCGCGCAAACACATTCTTTTGTAGGATGGTTATAATAGCCGCAGGGACAAGGATTCATAGAGGCTACCAACATAAAATTGGATGGATATTCCAGAGAAAATTTAGACCTTGAAATTCTAATGCTCCGGTCCTCTAATGGTTGTCGCATTACTTCCAGCGCTGTTCTTTTAAATTCAGGTAATTCATCCAGAAAGAGAACGCCATTATGTGCCAGTGATATTTCACCCGGCTGGGGATAATTACCTCCTCCGACCAGAGCAACATCACTTATGGTATGATGAGGTGCCCTGAAAGGACGTTGGGTGATAAGGGATGTGTTTTTATCAATATGTCCCGCTACAGAATGTATCTTTGTTGTTTCCAGAGCCTCCTTTAGGGTCATTGGTGGCAGAATAGTCGGAATTCGTTTTGCAAGCATGGTTTTCCCTGACCCTGGGGGACCGATAAGTAGAATGTTATGACTGCCGGCGGCAGCAATTTCCAGAGCTCTTTTTACGTTTTCCTGACCTTTTACATCTGAAAAATCCAGAATATTATTTTTTATTTTTTCGCAAAATTTTGCACGGGTATCTACTATTGTTTGTTCAAGGTTATTTTCACCATTCAGAAACCTTGTTACTTCACTTATATTTTCAGCGCCATAGACTTTCAGCTTGTCAACTACCGCTGCCTCCCGGGCATTTTGTTTTGGAAGTATGATCCCTTCAAATTCTTCTTTCCTGGCGTTAATGGCTATTGGCAAAATTCCTTTTACAGGAAGGAGGGTCCCATCTAATGAGAGTTCACCCATCATTACAAAATTACCGAGTTTTTGATGATTGATCTGTTTCGAAGCCGCTAATATTGCAGCGGCAAGGGGAAGGTCATAGGATGCACCTTCTTTCCGGATATCAGCAGGTGCCATATTTATAATTATTTTGAATCCGGGCCATTTATAGCCGTTAAGGCGTAAAGCGGATTCGATACGCTGCTGACTTTCCTTGACAGCACTATCTGGAAGGCCAACCAGCATGAATTTAATTCCTTTGGTAATATCTACTTCTATGGTAATAGTAGTGGCATCGATACCGTATACTGCACTTCCGTAAGCTTTAACTAACATGATCAGGGGTTTTATTTTTCAGAGTAAAAATAAAAAAATTATTGGGAATTATTGATATTTGAATTTTTAATATGTCAGAATAACCTTTTTCTTTTTACCAGGTAGGCAAGTAAAACTTCTTCGAAATTTTTGTTTATATCAGCTTCAGCAACATCTATCTGATACTGTCCGCATTTTACATGCAGATTTTCATAATATGATTTAACAGTAGAAGTATAATCTCTTTTTATTTCCAATGGATTGAATTTTATGGATTGTCCTGTTTCCAAATCAATAAATTTATGAGGCCTGTTAGTGAAGCGGAAATCATATTCCTGATGGTGGTCAGTTACATTAAAAAGAATAACCTCATGTTTATTATAGCGTAAATGTTGTAAGGCAGAGAACAGTTCACTGGTGTTTTTATTGTCTATCATATCGCTGAAGATCACTATTAGGGAACGTTTATGAATATTTTCTGCTATTTGGTGAAGCACATCGGTTGTGTTGGTTTTTTTCCGGAGCAGGGCATTTTCAGGTTTTATCAGTTCTGCGAGTTTGCCATACATTAATTCGGCGCTCACGGAAGAAAGACGGGGAGTGGTGTGAAACTCAATTTCATCAGAAAACAGGGTCAGCCCTGCGGCATCCCGTTGCTTGCGAAGCAGGTAGATTAAAGCCGCGGTTGTATAAACCGAAAAGGCCAGTTTGTTTCTAAGATGTTTTTTATCCTTGAAATAGGGAAAAAGCATGGATGATGATGTGTCGATTACCAGTTGGCATCGGAGGTTTGTCTCTTCTTCATATTGTTTAACGAAAAGTTTGTCAGTCCGTGCAAATAGTTTCCAGTCGATATGTTTTGTCGATTCTCCCTGGTTATAAAGCCTGTGTTCGGCAAACTCAACTGAGAATCCGTGGAAAGGACTTCTGTGCAATCCGGTGATAAAGCCCTCGACAACCTCCCGGGCAATTAGTCCCAGGTTATCAAATTGATGAAACTGTTCTATGTCTAATATGTTTTTCAAGATAGAATAACAGAAATAATAATTTATATAAACCGTTAAAGAATGGAGCGCTACTGAGTAGTTCAAAAAGTTTTAAAGTAATGCATCCAGCTTAGAGGAAAATAATTTTTTAGGACCGGCACCTACTTGTTTGTCTGCAATCTTACCATCTTTAATGAACAACATGGTAGGAATATTGCGTATTCCAAACTTCATTGCCACATCAGGATTGGAGTCAACATCTACACTACCGATTAATGCTTTTCCGTCATATTCTTTTTCCATTTCTTCTACTATAGGAGTGATCATGCGACACGGGCCACACCAAATTGCCCAAAAATCGAGCATTACAGGTTTATCGGAATTTATAACCAGTTCTTCAAAATTAGCATCGGTAATTTCTATCGCCATAATATATTTGTTTAAAGTTAATATATGGTTTATGCAAAGGTAACTATATAAATTATAATTTATATTCGAAAATGACCATTTTGAGGCCAAGGCCCTCCTGAATAAATCATGAGGACAAAGCATTATGCAGTCAGCAGATTTATATACAGTACCTAATTGATTTTGTATCCAATATCAGTGTTATTATCAAAGTATTTAAGGAATTTATCCGTTAAATCGATCTTAACAGAACGGGAAAACATTTTGATGTACATATTGCTATCCGGGTCGTAAATATTAAATTTTAATAATGATTTGCCTTTATTCTGTCTGATAATTTTTTCAATTTCTTTAATAACAGAGTCATTTATTTTATCCAGAGGAATATTGATAGTTACGCTTTTTACATATTTTTTACGGACTTCGGAAAGAAGTTCTATCTGTGAGGCCTTGAATTCATGAAAGTCGCTGTTATACTTTTGTTTTACCGATCCTTTAACTAAAATAAACAATCCCGGTTTACAATATTTGTTAAAATTCACATAATCTTGTCCGAAAAAGAAGAACTCATATGAATCGGAATAATCTGCAAGAGTAAGCGTACTGTATTGTTTACCGTTTTTCGTAATCCCTTCGCGAGCAGACATTACTATCCCTCCAAAAGAGAAATCACGGCTTATATATTTTTCGATATCATTCTTCAGGTCTTTTAAACTAACATCTATAGAGCAAAAATTTTCAATTTCAAGTTTATATTCATCAAGTGGATGTGCTGTAAGATATATACCTATAAGATTTTTTTCTTTTTCAAGCATTATGATCTGAGGCCACTCTTTTGTCTGGGGAATTGAAGGCTTTTTAATAACTATGCCTGCCTTGTCATCAGAGAACAGAGACTGTTGTAGGCTTTGGTTTTCAGTTTGAATTTTATTGCCGTAACGTATAAGCTTTTCGATGAAGGTAGTTTTGTCATTTTCATTTTCTCCGGCAAAAAAGCTGCTTCTTTTGATGCTGTTCAGATTGTCAAAGGCTCCTGCCATAGCAAGTGCTTCAAGATTTTTTTTGTTTACGGTCCGGAGATTTACATTTTCTACAAAATTAAAAATGGTCTTAAAAGTACCGTTTTTTTTGCGTGCCTTAATGATATCTTTTGCAGCACCAGATCCGATACCTTTAATAGCTGCCATGCCGAAGCGTATATTGCCGTTTTTATTAGCTGTAAACTTAATAAAACTCTCGTTGATATCCGGTCCCAGAACATTAAGCCCCATGCGGTTACATTCGGTCATTAGTTTAGTAATTTCCGTTATGTTGTTGAGGTTCCGGCTCATGTTGGCAGCCATGAATTCGCCTGGAAAGTGGGCTTTCAGATAAGCTGTTTGATATGCAATATGTGCATAACAAACCGAATGAGATTTATTGAATGCATAAGAAGCAAATGCCTCCCAGTCTTTCCAGATTTTTTCAACTACCTTATCGGGCTCTTTACCAACCATGTTACATTCATCGATAAATTTAAAATTATTTTTGCATCCTTCGACAAATTTAACTTTCAGCTTGTCCATCAGGGCAGTGATTTTTTTGCCCATAGCCTTTCGTAAAGTATCTGAATCACCACGGGTAAAATTGGCCAGAAGTCGTGAAAGAAGCATAACCTGCTCCTGGAAAACAGTAATTCCATATGTTTCGCTGAGATATTTCTCCATCATTGGTAAATCATATTCCACTTTTTGCCGTCCATGCTTACGGGCAATATAAGCGGGAATATATTCCATTGGACCAGGTCTGTAAAGGGCATTCATGGCCACAAGGTCTTCAAAACGATTAGGTTTAAGTTCACGAAGATGTTTTTTCATACCTTCCGATTCAAACTGGAAGATTGCTGTAGTTTCACCGTGGCTGAACAGATCAAATGTTTTTTTATCATCCCAGGGAATATTTTCTATATCAATTTCAATGCCTTTTGATATTTTAATGTTTTCGAGCGTTTCTTTGATAATGGAAAGCGTTTTAAGTCCCAGTAAATCCATTTTCAGTAATCCTATGCTTTCTACGTACCTCCCGTCGTATTGAGTCGTGAGAAGAGTTTCGTCCTCTTTTGACGTCATCAGAGGGATATGGTCAGTTAGAGTATCCCTGCTTATTAAGATTCCACAGGCATGGACACCCGTATGCCGTACCGATCCCTCAAGGATTTCGGCGAATTTTATAGTTTTTGCTATTAAAGGATTATCAGATTTTTTCTCTTTTCTGAGTTCGGGATTATTATAAAATGCTTTTTCAAAAGTCATTTTTGGTGCATCGGGCACTAATTTTGCAAGTCTGTCAGCTTCAGGCAACGGCAGTTTGAGCACCCTTGCCACATCACGTATAGCCATCTTAGTTGCCATAGTTCCGAAAGTACAGATATGAGCGACTTTATTATGGCCATATTTTTTTGCAACATAATCAAGTACCTGTTGTCTCCCATCATCATCAAAGTCTATATCCACATCAGGAAGAGATATTCTGTCGGGATTGAGAAATCTTTCAAACAGGAGATTATATTTTATAGGATCTATGCTTGTTATTCCTGTGCAATAAGAAACAGCAGCCCCTGCGGCTGAACCACGTCCCGGTCCTACAATAACGCCCAGTTTACGCGCAACATTAATAAAGTCCTGTACAATAAGAAAGTAGCCGGGATAACCCATTTGTTTAATGGTTTGGAGTTCAAAATCGAGACGTCTGGAAATTTCCTCAGGAACAGGATTCCCATATTTTTTTTTGGCTCCTATGTAAGTGAGATGTTTCAGATATTCCGATTCCAGTTTTACACGGATTATTTTTTCATATCCCCCCAAACGCTTAAAGGCTGCTTCTCCAAATTCTTTTATAAGCTCTTTTTCCGGATAAGTTTTTTTGAAATCTTCTTCAGTTCCAAAATTTTCCGGTATCGGGAAAACAGGCATGATTGGTGCGGAATCCAATTCAAAATATTCTATTTTTTCTGCTACCTCCGAAGTATTTGCTAATGCCTCGGGCACATCGGCAAAAAGTTCATTCATTTCCCTTTGTGTCTTGAACCATTCTTGTTTGGTATACCTCAAACGGGAAGAATCATCAATATCTTTACCTGTATTAAGGCAAATTAACAGGTCGTGAGCATCAGCGTCTCCGGCATTAGTAAAATGCACATCATTAGTAGCTATTAATTTAATTTGATGTTTATGTCCGAGTTCCAGCAATAATTTGTTAATCCGTAGCTGGATTTCGTATACTTCTTCACGCTGTATGCGTTCTTCTGCAGGATGCTTCATCAATTCCAGATAAAAATCCGGTCCGAATATTTCCTTATACCATAAAATAATATTTTCTGCATCTTTCAGGTGGTTGTTTTTCAGCATCTGGGGAATTTCGCCCCCCATGCATCCGGAAGACACGATTAGTCCTTCTTTATATTTTTTCAGTAGATTTTTATCAATGCGGGGTTTATAATAAAAACCCTCTGTATTTGCAATGGAAATCAATTTAATAAGGTTTTTGTAACCTGTCCGGTTTTTTGCAAGTAGTATGAGATGGGAGCCATACCGGTCTTCCTTATTTGATTTGTCATGAATGGTTCTTGCAGCTAAATATGTTTCACAACCAAGAATGGGTTTAATTCCAGCTTTTTTACAAGTTAAATGGAACTCTTTTATGCCAAGCATAGTACCATGATCGGTAAGAGCCAAAGCATTCATTTTATCTTCTTTTGCTTTATTTACTAAATCGGAAACGCTTGCCGCACCGTCAAGTATTGAATATTGAGAGTGTACATGCAGATGAGTAAATGGAATCATTTTTATTCGATAAAAAATAATTTAACTTTATATTAAAGTATTGTAAAGTTAAATATCTTTTTAGCTAAGGGGTATTAATTTTTTGTATTTCTTCAGAAATTATTGCCCTGATTTTTTCAAATTCTGCCTTTTCTAATTTTAAAGTATTTGAAAAATTAAGTACATCCGTTTCATTTTGCATGGGTATGAGGTGTATATGTGCATGTTCTATATCGAGTCCCAATACAAGCACACCTACTTTTTTACATTTAACGGCATTTTTGATACCTTTTGCTACTTTTTTTGCAAATAAATGCAACCCTGTGTAAAGGTCATCATCGAGGTCAAAAATATAACCGATCTCTTTTTTGGGAATAACCAAAGTATGTCCTTTTGTTACCGGAGAAATATCAAGGAACGCCAGATATTTTTCGGTTTCGGCGACTTTGTATGCAGGTATCTCATTGTTTACTATTCTGGTAAATATACTTGCCATAATTTTTTATATTGAAATTTCAATAATCTCGAAATTAATAATTCCGGAAGGCACTTTGATCTCTACTACATCTCCAACTTTTTTGCCCATTAATCCTTTTGCAATAGGTGTTGTAGCGGATATTTTGCCTTTTTTAAGATCAGCCTCACTTTCAGGAACAATCATATATTCCATGATACTGTTGTTTTTTTTATTTTTTATTTTAACCTTATTAAGTATTTGTACATGTGAGGTGTTTATTTTCGATTCATCAAGAATCCGGGAATTGGCAATTTTGGATTGCAATTCAGCTATTTTAGCCTCAAGCATACCTTGGGCATCTTTAGCTGCATCGTATTCGGCATTTTCAGAAATATCTCCTTTTTCAATGGCTTCACCAATTTGTTTGGATATAGCCGGACGCTCAACATTGATAAGTTGATCCAGCTCTTTTTTCATTTTTTTAAGTCCTTCTTGTGTTACATATGTTATCCTTGTCATTTCCTATAACCTCCACATTTACTTTAAGCCAAAAAAATAGAAAGAATTCCGGTTATTCGGAACTCTTCCTTTGACAAAAATATATAATTTCCCTGATATTATAAACAATTTATTTTAAAAATATTAAAAATGAATCATTTATAAAGGATTATGTATACTTTCTTTTTAGAATTTCACTATAAATTATAGCCTTTCGTAAGGGAAATTTACCTTTTGTACGGGATTTTAAAGATTTTTCCGTTGTTTCTTTCATCGTTAAGTCGTTCTCAAAAATAGATGATTTTTCATTAAAGAATTGCGGTTTCTTTTTATAATCAGTTTTGGACGGAAAATTTTGATCTTTTGTTTTAATTTTCTGAGGTTGTGGCTTCAGATCAATTTTTTGTCCTGTTAAACTCCATGGATCATCTGCATCTTCCGGAAGGCTTCTGACTTGATTTTCATTTGCTTCCGATTTTTTTTTAAATTGTCCTATTACGCCGGCCACTATAGCTAATAATGTTAAAATAATTACTATTAAATCATCCATATCTTAATAATTTATGGCAATAAAATGGTTTCTTTATAAGTTTTTAGTAAAAATAGGAAAAATGAATCAGTTGATATTAATAAGCAGCAAGTATTTTACATTTTTGGGTAAGATATACAAAAATTGTTTACTGCTGATGAGTGGACGAAGCTCCGTCATTCATTTTACCTATAAAATATTTTATTCCATTTTTTTTGGTTTTTTGATACTTATGCCTCTTTCATGTGAGAAAGTTCAGGACACTCCTGTACCAAATGTACCTGTAGATTTTGTTATCAATCTGAATATAGTTAATGAACTTACTGTTTCATGCAATTCAGTTTTTTTCCCCCGCTATGGATACGGTGGTGTAATTGTATACTGCGAGCGGCCGGGATCATACTATGCTTTTGATGCCGCTTGTACTTATGAGGTAAGCCGTTCGTGCGTTGTTAAAAATGAAGGTGTGCTTGCCACCTGTCCGTGTTGCGGTTCGCAATTTGTCCTTTTAGGTAGTGCTTATCCATCTGAAGGTCCCGCTACAATGCCTTTGAAGCAATATCATGTATCTATAATTAATAATTTTGAAATACGTGTATATAACTAGTCTGTCTATAAAGTCCGCTGACTGCGTTATGCTTGCCCTCAAAATGGTCATTTACGATTAGTAAACTCACATTTTTCGGTCTGCGCTAGCCTTGTCAGCGAACTTTCTATTCCAGACTCTTAAC
>CAZTAL010000054.1:0-4729 GCA_964611525.1 uncultured Prolixibacteraceae bacterium | reverse complement strand
AACAACCGGATTATATGAGACTTCAATCTCGGCTAAATGTAAAATATTATCGTTTGCCATATCTTTTACGTTATTGTTGATTTCTTTTCACGATATTTTGATTTAATAACCTCTGTCAGGGAGTCTGATTCTAAATCAGCGGATTCAACCTTATTGAACCAATCCCAGAATCTATCAAATTTCTCAGGATCATCTTCATCCCATTGATTCAAAATGTAATCGTCATAAATGAGCACTATCTCTGAATACATGCCAAGGTCATGTGAAAACCATTTAACTTTATAGTAGCACATGAAGGAGAATTCATCAGGTATGGGGTAGTTATCTTTAAGATATTGCAGAAGTATCCTCAACTCAACATGGTTTTTTCCCAAAAATTCCGGATCACCAACCTGGCCAAATCCATTACTTCCTATTACTAAATAATCCATAATCATAAATTTTTAAGTGTGAATACTCCATCCCGGTTTATCCTCAGGATCAATGCAAACTGAGAATGTAGGTGCACCACCATTTCCAAACCCGTCATGGGAGCCATGAAATATGAATCCGCCATTGAGGATAAATTTTTCATTCAGGGTAATCTCAAAATAGAGGCTGTAAGGTGCAAAGTCGCTGTAAAGGGTAACTGTATATCCTTTACCTGAGTAATTTTCAAGTCTGGAAAAGGTGTTGTTGAAGTTTTCCAGCAGGTTTTTTTCTTTGGTAAAGGCTTTTATTTCATTAAGCCTGCCATTTGATTTGTCGATTATCATATCTATTTAAATTGTTGATATTGAGCAGAAGGGGAAAATTATTAATGTGAATTGTGAGGCATTTATTTTAAAAGTGGTATTTTTGGGAAACCCTCAGCTAAATATAAGGTAAATGGAAAATCAAGTATTAGGAAATTATCTGAAATATAAAGCAAAATCATCGGGTGATTTTATACCGATATACCTGCCAAGTGCATATCATACTATAGATGTTTTAACCTATTTCTTTTTTCAAAAAAAACATGAATGGATTGCAATTTGTTTTTTAGATGGCGAGTTTCAATGTCATGTAATGTGGATAGAAAAAGGAATAGAAGAAATATTTACCTCTCCATCCCTTAATATATCTATGGCAGTTAAATTTGCAAAGATTAATAATTTTAAGAATATTTTATTATCTCATAACCATGTAGTTACAACAGACGATGTTTCTTGTTTTAAATCTTACGGAATTAACATTAACTCATCAATTGATGTTAGGAATCAACAGTTTTTAAGATTCAGTGAAGGAGATAGAAATTATTCAGAATCATATTTGGAAAAATGTAATCAAGAGGGCATTGGTTTTGCATCATCTGTTACAGTTTGTGGTGAATATATTGTTGAGGGGGGAAAAAAAATTCTGAAAAATATTGCGGCTAACAAACCTTTTTTTAGAAGATTTAGAAGTGATACATCAAAATCTAAAGTTTCTTTTTCAAATATTAAGAAACCAATTAGTTTTAAAAAAATAATATTTAAACCAGAAGAACGGTCATCAAAAGCTGATAATTATAAAGGCCTAATAGGATATTATGGATTAAATAAATGGTGGAATAATAATTTTACATTGGCAGAACAAAATTGTATCGCTTTACATTTTAATGAGTTATTTTATATTTGTTACGATGCGTTATATCCTAATATTTATAATAATCAAAAAATAAAATATTTAACTCAATGTATATTAATGGAAAAAGATGAAGAAGAATTAAACTTTTGGGAAGAATCACTTCCAGAATTTTTATCTGATTTATTTATAGGACCTGATAACAAAACACTTCAAGTCGATTTGAAAATTTTTGAAAAGGCTGAAACACTATTAAAAAATACTTCCGAGTTAACAGATTTACACAACTTTTACGGATTTATTATAAGAAAAGCATATAGTCCACGCTTTTATGAGGAATATACAGAATTTGCCCTGAAAGTCTGTAAAAAACAAATAGAAATTAGTCATCTTGCATTTAAAACATTCAGAGAAAATCTGAACAACAATCTTATGCCATTCCATATTGGCTATGAAAAAATGGCCATTGTAAAAGAAAAAGAAAAAAAATTTGTAGAAGTAATTGATTTATGCCAAGAGGCTCAAAAAGAAGGTTGGCAAGGAGATTGGCAAAAAAGAATTGATAGATGCAGAAAAAAATTAAGCAAACTATAAAAGTCGGTGTAACTTTCTAATTAAATAAATTCTTCGAATCTATTTCCATTACACCTAAAACAAATACCGTTTTGAATATGAGAAAATTCTGGAAAAATACCTGCACCATTGCATCTTTGACAGGGTGTAAATTTTATACTATCTTTTAATTTATGGTCGGTATAGATTGGTATAATATTTTCTGAATGGAATTTGAAATGACATTTATTGCAGAGTAATATTAACGCTTCATCAGGATATTCCCAAGCCATGGAATTTAATACATAATATTTGTGATGAACATGGGCAAATAATGGATTTTGTACTTGCTCAAAATCAAAAATTGTTTCCTCAAACTCAATAGTATCGTTAAAGATGGGTATTCTAACTTTTTGCCATCGCTTTTTCTCAGTTAAAATAATCTTAGTAATTCCGGATTTATCCGGATTTAAATAATTTGGTAAATAGTCATAAGTACAAAAATTTAAGCATTGCTGGCAAATCCCCTTATCTCGTTTTATTATTTTTTGCCTTTTAACTTTCCATTCATTCTTGGTAAGTTGCTCATTATAAGGTATTTCGCAATGCAATTGATAATTATTAATGTTCATTTGATTCATTAAATTATCCAGTCAAAAAATATAAATTTTACATTCTATCAAAATTAATAAAAAATAACCACCCCCTTTCGAGAGTGGTTATTTTTTTAGTTCACAAACCAGTGATGTTTATTCTCTCCAATAGCCTGATATAATCCATGGACAAACTGTTGACAGCTTACACTCCTGTCAAGGAATGAGTCGATGTAACTCATTTTATTTGCACCGGTGAAAAGGTTGAATAATTTCCAAAGGTTAATGTTTCCCAAATCATTCCGGCAAAAACTCTCATCGCGGTAATAATCTTTCACTACCAAATTTACCTGCGAATCTGACAGAGGAAATTGAAGCAGTTCTTTCCTGTCCTTAAATGGCATATTCTGATACATTCTGGCTCTTCCTACAATCTGTGCAAACTGTGATTCTGTAATCATTGTACCAAGCAGATTATTCAATACTTCAATATCCTTGTAAACATTGAATTCACCAAACAGGTTATAAGCTGCCTTTGCCAGTTCAGTCACAGTCCTCACCTTAACATCTGATTTAAAACCATCTGTAGAGATACAAAGATTCACGCATACCTTATTCTGAAATCCAATAAAGAGCTTAAAATGCTCCTCTGATTTACGGGAATAAAGGTTTGTGAGATTGTATGCCCTGACACCTTCCACAGTGAGATTTAAGCCGTTCTCTCCAACGTTATTATGTATTGAGGGTATTTCTATGGCAAAAGTCATACGTTCATAATAAAGGGTCTTTTCGTGTTCTTGAAGGTCTTTTGCAGGTTTTCCCACAGCAGATGGTATTCTGCCTTTAATAGGATGTGAAACCCTTGCAGCAGGCTTTAAAATGGTTTCACCACTAAAGATTTGATCAGTAACATAGACGATAGTTTCAATAAATTCCTGATGGCTGATAGTACTCTCATTATCCTTTGCAAATACAGGTATAGTATGTTTTTTGGATAATTCTTCAATACTTACAGGTACAGTATTTGCCACCATAAAATGACTGTCTGATGTTTCACTCTGAGGTATAAATTCTACCACTGGTGAAATAGCGTTACTTTTTACTTTGATCAGTTCCATTATCTCCGATTTTAGTTTGATTAATAATTTGTGCATGTAATTCCTCTTTTCGTGCAATAGCCAGAGGTTCAAGTTGTTTGCGGTATTCCGGATAATTTCTTAAAATATTTCTAAGATCATCTATTGTTTTTGACAAGGAAATCTTAGTTTTTATTTCAGAAAAACTTAATCCTGCATTGCACCACTCCAGTATTTTCTTTCCGTAAGCAGCATTTATCACTTCTTCAGGTTTATCCATAAACAGTCCTGTTCTGTCCTTTGATGCTTTTGCCATGTGTTTAATGTCAAGATCAAATACGACTGTAAATTCGTAATCCATACCATCCCTTGTAATACCTTTTAATCCGACTTTCTCTGGTACCATTTTACCATTTTTGTCGGTTAAGGTGTAGTCTGTTTTTGTCCGGATAGTACCTATTACATGACTTTCAGATTGCAGGATTTTCTGCACAAAAGCGTTATGACGTGGAGTAACTTTATTCCAGTTGGTGAAACTGTTGCCAGCCATTGCACCATGCAAATCCAGAATTCCACCACTTCCATCCCATTCATGGCTCACGGAGTCGATGATTATTACTTCCATAGAAGCGTTTTCACAAACTTCGATGGCTTTAATGTACCTCTCTGGTGTAAAAGGTTTCGAGAGTTGTAAGACGTTATATTCTCCCAAATGAGCGTATAAATCCGCACTGTGGTTTTCTGTGTCGATGATTGCGATCTTTGAGTAACCAGTGATACCACTTGCCAACAATAAAGCTGACATGGTTTTTCCTGACCCTGAAGGTCCTTGCAGTGCTAATTTGATTTTAGCCTGCTTACGATGTGCTTGTCTAAGTTCCATATTGATTATTTTAAATGTTATAAAAAAAGGGCTAACCTTAA
>CAZTAL010000053.1:0-68962 GCA_964611525.1 uncultured Prolixibacteraceae bacterium | reverse complement strand
GGAACAACTATTTATGCGAACGTTAGCTTTAAAAGCGGTGGTCCGCCAAAAAACCGTTATTGGGATGTCCGTGTAACAAATCCTGACGGCACTACTGGTGTTTTAGAAGATGGATTTACTGTAACACCATAAATTGACATATATAAACCATACCGGCGCATTCCTTTTTACAGGCCGGAACCTGTTATCAAAGGAATGCGTTAGTATGGCAATAAAAATATGAACACGATAAAGAAAGCACTTCAAAAGCATTCTGATGATTTAATGAAAATCCCCGGCGTAGAGGGAACTGCACAGGGCCTTTGCAACGGCAGGCCATGTATAAAAATTTTTGTTGCCGGACTCACAAAAGAAAATAAAGATAAAATACCTGATGAGCTTGAAGGATATCCTGTTATATTTGAAGAAACAGGTATGTTTAAAGCTCTTTAGTAAAATTTATTCATTCTTATTTTTTCAAGTTGAAATTCACTAAATGGGTTTCCAGGCCGTGCAGTTAACTAATATTAGCATTATGCAAAATTAATTATACCCAGCACCTATGGCATAATAAATTCCGGGTGATTGTTCATGTTAATCTAAAAGTCGAATTCCACGAATTTTCCCAGTTTTTTATATTTCTCATATAGCTTGTTGTATCTTTCAACATTTTCAGGAACAGGATGGTATTCAGTTTCTATACCGCTTCCCATTTTATGCTGCGCGTCAGATGTTGTTGCATAAATCCCGGAGGCCACTGCAGCCATCATTGCAGACCCCAGTGCACAGGCCTGTTCTGAACGGGCCACCTTTATTGGCATATTAAGAACATCGGCCACTGTCTGCACAACAAACGGGGATTTTTTAGCCACTCCGCCGAGAGCGATCACACCGTCTATCCTTATCCCCTCCTCCACGAACCTGTCGTTGATAGCTTTGGATCCAAATGCAGTAGCTTCAACAAGGGCCCGGAAAATACGCGGGGCATCAGATCCGAGTGTCAGGCCGGTAAGCGCCCCTTTCAGCCACTGCTTGCTATCCGGCGTCCGGCGTCCGTTCATCCAGTCAAGCGCCACTATCCCGTTCTCTTCCGGCGGTATTTTGGCTGCTTCTTCGCTCAGCCTGGCAATTATTTTTAAGGAAACTTCCTCTATAAGTGTTTCTTTTGTTTTATCATCTGTTAATTCAGTTTCAGATAAGATACTGGTCAGCGGCCATTCAAGCAACTGCTTAAACCAGCCGTATATATCGCCGAAAGCAGCCTGTCCCGCTTCCAGTCCGATAAGGCCGGGCACAATTGAACCATCCACCTGTCCGCAGATACCCTTCACCAGCTTTCCGCCAAGTTCCTCACCGGAGGCTACAAGCATATCGCATGTTGAAGTACCCATTACCTTTGACAGGTAATGTGGTTCAATTTCAGCACCTACGGCCCCGAGATGAGCATCAAAAGCCCCCACGCCCACAACCACTGTCTGAGGCAGGCCCAGCCTTTTTGCCCATTCGGCTGTCAGAGTACCTGCAGGGACATCGCATGTATATGTATCTTTGTAAAGCCTCTCTCTTAAACCTGCCAGCAGAGGGTCCAGGGCTGTGAGAAACTCCTCTGACGGAAGTCCGCCAAAATCTTTATGCCACATTGCTTTATGGCCGGCAGCACAGCGGCTTCTTTTCAATGTTTTAGGATTTGTATTGCCGGTAAGTATTGCCGGTATCCAGTCACAATGCTCTACCCATGAGTAGGCTGCACGGTAAACTCCTGCATCCTCTCTTATCACATGGAGCAGTTTAGCCCAGAACCATTCGGAAGAATATATACCTCCCTCATATTTAGTGTAATCAATATCCCATTTGTGCGCCAGTTCATTTATCTCTTCCGCCTCCTTAATAGCAGTATGGTCTTTCCACAGAATGAACATAGCATTTGGATTCTCTTCAAAACCACGGGTAAGAGATAAAGGAGTGCCGGTTAAAGCAACAGGGACGGGGGTTGAGCCCGTAGTATCAACAGAAATGCCGGCTACTTTCCCCGCAACTCCTTCAGGAGCCTGTTTCATGGCATCAACTATTGTATGCTCAAGGCCCTGCAGATAATCCTGCGGATGCTGTCTGAACTGATTGGCAGCTGCATCGCAGTAAAGGCCTTTTTTCCATCGCGGATAGTAAAACACCGAACTTGCTACCTCCTCTCCTGTATCTGTATTAACAATCAGTGTCCGCACTGAATCGGTTCCGAAATCCAAACCTATTGTATATCTTTCATTCATATATTTTATATTTTTTTTGAGTTTACAATGAAATCACCTTATATTCAGGTAATATTTTATCACTTCTGTCCATAATAGCTGTCCTTCCCGTGTTTTCTAAGGAAATGCTTTCTAATCAATGCAGGGCTCATATTGGCATAATTGTTAAGAATGAGAGTCCTGTAAGCCATTTTTGCCACCTCTTCCATTACCCTGGCATTATGAACAGCTTCATCAGCATCTTGTCCCCAGGCAAAGGGACCGTGATTATTAACAAGTACCCCTGGTATTATATCAGGATCCTTATCCCTGAAACATTCCACTATAACCCTGCCTGTCTCCGTCTCATAATTGCCTGATATTTCATCATAAGTCATTTTCCGGGTACAAGGTATCTCTCCCGAAAAATAATCTGCATGAGTTGTGCCCAGGGGGGGAATGGACATACCTGCCTGTGCCCAGCTTGTTGCCCATTCAGAATGAGTATGAACGATCCCGCCGATATTTTTAAATTGCCTGTAAAGAACCAGATGTGTAGGGGTATCACTGGAAGGATTTTTGTCACCTTCGATAACCTGGCCATAAAGGTTGAGCACAACCATATCCGACAGATTCATTTTTTCATATTGAACACCGCTGGGCTTTATCACCACTGATCCGCTTTTTCTGTCAATTCCACTGACATTGCCCCATGTGAAAATTACGAGTCCGTTCTTCCACAAATCAAGATTAGCTTTAAAAACCTGTTCTTTTAACTTTTCTAACATTACATATTATTTTACCGGTTCCAGCCAGGCAGCAAATCCTCCTCCAGGTACCATTGCCAGTCTATTAACATATAAGTCCATCCCATTTCAGAAGCAAGATCAATATATTCATAAATCACCGGCTGTTCCATTTTTACATCACCGCTCCACCAATGACGATCTGTTATTTTATCATATCTTTTTAATACCGGAGTCCAAACTTGCTCCTTACTGTAATTGTCATGTTTCAGGACTTCCATATCCCTGCCAAGAGGCGGTGAAAGGGAAAAAGTGAAATATATAGACGAATTATCAACTACGCAAACACCACTGTAAAAAACAGAATAACAAATTTTATTTTCAACGGAAATACTTACATTAATTTTACCATCGGGAGAAACAATATTATAATCTTCAGCAAAAATAAAAGTAAAGGAAATCACTAACAGATAGACTAAGATAATCTTTTTCAACATGTTGCTGTATTTTAAATAAATAATTGGCCTGTTATCAAATAAGTAAAAATAACATTTTATTTGCTTATTAAAAAAATTAGTTCTCTCCGAATGCCAATAAAATAATCAACACTATGACCGTTAATAAAATAAATTTAACATGAATCTTTGTCATGTTATTAATATATTAATATGTATGTATTATTTCATAAAGTCTGGTTTTTCTGTAATCGGTAAAGGCAATTACCCGGTAAATAATTTTATCTGACAGTGAGAATCCGGAAAAATAAACCTGTATCTTGAATAATTGCTTATTTTTGATTAAAAAAATAGATTTATGAGAATAGATATCCTCACTGTTTTGCCGGAAATACTTGATAGCCCTTTAAACCATTCAATAGTTAAGCGTGCAAGGGAAAAAGGGCTTGCTGAGATATTTGTCCATAACTTACGGGATTATTCAGAGGACAAACATCGACGGGTTGACGATTATGCATTCAGCAGGGACGCAGGTATGGTGATGGCTGTTCAGCCGATAGAGAATGCAATTACCAGTCTGAAAAAAGAGCGTAAATATGAAGAAATTATCTATACCTCCCCTGATGGGCAACTGTTTAATCAGAAGCAGGCTAATATTCTCTCACTTAAAAAAAATATAATAATCCTTTGCGGCCATTATAAGGGAATTGATCAAAGGGTAAGAGACCATTTTATCACAATGGAAATATCTATAGGTGATTATGTGCTCACAGGAGGGGAACTGGCAGCAGCAGTGATAACGGACAGTCTAGTAAGATTGCTTCCCGGAGCTATGTCGGATGAGACCTCTGCCCTGTCCGACTCTTTTCAGGACAACCTCCTGAGCCCTCCCGTCTATACCCGTCCCGCGAATTACAAAGGCATAAAAGTACCCGATGTCCTTTTAAGCGGCAATGATAAACTAATCGACGAGTGGAAACTTCGACAGGCAATTGAACGAACTAAAAGACTGCGTCCCGCCATGTATAAAAAATTCTCAACAACCTCTCTGAAAAAGGATGCGAAAAAGCAATAAATAATTGAATGCCCGGCAAAATATTTTTATCTCCCGGAAATAATCCTTACCCTTTTCCCTACCCGTAAATTTATTCTTCAGTTTTATCTGAATCACTCTTTCTCCTGCACTATATCAGGTACCGGCAAAAGTCCTGACATGGCCTAATATCTTTGGCATATTGACTTATAAGGACAATAGGAACAAACTCTTTCGTTGGATGTCTGGCGGTATTCAGGTGGACATGTAAAGATTTCAGATATCAGGCTTTTAACCTGGGATATAAACTCTTCTTCAATATCCTGGAAATAAAAGTTTTTCCTGTCAAATTTAATTTCCGTGGAAAAGTTATCTTTGAAAGAATCACGTAAACTGTAAACAGCAGGAATCAACGGATAATTGTCACCAATGTTTTCTTTAAGTATAAAGCAATATAACAACGATTGTAAAATCTCTTTTTTTGGTTTTTCTGTTTCTTTATTGAATAGTTCAGCGATATCTTTGAATGATAAGGAATCGACATTTCCCGTCTTGTAATCCATTACCCTCACCGTGCCGTTGATCATGTCAACCCTGTCTATTGTGCCACCGAGATAAACAGGAAGCCGTCTGTCACCTATATTCACATCCAACCGTGTAACATATTTTTTTTCAAGAGAAATCAATCTGAACGGGGCAAGTTGAATATCTGTTTCAATGAGTCTCTTCAAAAAGGTTTTGATATTTTCAAATATTAATATTGTTTTACCTTCCGGCTTTCTGAGGTTCTGGTGGTCATCATTCTTATAATAATGTTTATTTAAAGCTTTAAGTATCTCTTCTTCTGTTAATTTATTTCGGTTCTTAATCTCTGCCAGTCCGCTTTTGGTAACTTCCTTCCCGACAAAAGGCAGGTAAAGGTTTTCCATAGTTTCATGGAAGATGCTGCCAAAAACAGGACTGTCAATTTCATCCTTCACCTCATCCGGCTCGGGCAATTTAAGTATATAGCGGAAGTAAAACCTCAAACGGCACTGAAGATAAATATTGATTGCTGTAGGTGACAGGGGTTTGTCGGGAGAATTGTTTTGTATCAGGATTTCCCTGTCCCTTAAAGAACTCTCTATTACAACAGGAGGCACAGGATCGCCCAGGAAGGGAAAAACCATATTTTCGCTACTGATATTGAAATTGGAATCATACAGAAGCTGAAAACCGTATCGGCTGAGCTCCCCCGTGCTGATACCCTCCTTCAGGGTACTATAGGTGGCAGTAATGTTTTTTGCCCTGTCAATTAAACGGTAAAAATAATATGCATACATAGCGTCCTGCTCGTCAATCCCTGGCATGCCGAATCCTTTGCGAATATTATAAGGAATGAAAGAGGGTGATGAAAATTGCCGCGGCCATTTATTTTCATTAAATCCCAGGATTACAACATTATCAAAATCCAGGCACCTGGTCTCAAGAATACCCATAACCTGTATCCCTTTAAGAGGCTCTCCTTCGAATGGCACTGAGAGTTGTCCGAGATATTGTCCCAGTAACCTGAAATACACTGTTTCACTAATTTTTACACCTTGATCCTCCATTGTTTCTCTGACAACTGAACGTAATTTTTCAGTACCCTGGAAAAGTGTGTAAATAATCTCGGCAGGCAAATGGTTTTCAGGATCTGTATCTTTCAACGTTTCATACAAAACTGTAAGCACATTGATAAAATATGTACTGTAGTCTTTTACGTCGCCGGGCAAATCAAATATCACTTTGTGTATTGTTGAAAAATTGATTTCATTTAACGGGACTGTCAACCTGTTCTTCTCTTTTAACCTGCTGATAAACTCATTAACTTTATCCGGTTCAGCGTTCCCCAACAGCTGATGATTAAGTATATCAGTCACAAACCGGTGATAAATAAAACTGTTACCCTCTTTGTCTTTTCCCCGGTTTTTAAAAAGATTGATAAGAAGCAGAAGAAAACCATACACTACAGAATCCTTTACCGGATATCCCATAGTTACATTAACGGTTTTAACATCTTCGGGAAGTGCGCCTAATGCAGGAAAAAGCAACGATTCATCAGCAAGAACTACAGCCGTAGTGTCAAATCCCCCCATATGGCCTGTTCTGCTGATAAATCCCGGTATTTCCAAAGCCTGCCCGTGATTGGAAGCAATTGCCTTTACGCTTATCTTTTTATTTTTATAAGTGCCATTGCTTATCAAAAAATCACCGGGAGGTGGAAATCTCATGAGGTTGTCTCTCATAAACAATCCTGCTTCATTATATTTATCTTCAAGATAATAATTGTTGTAATCCCACAAAAAGACAGCTTTATCGTATTTCCTAAAATAGGAAAAGAAAGCCTTCTCGCAGCTGTTCAGGGCATTCAGTCCTATGAAATAATACTTCTTATAATCAAAGGATAACTTTCTGTTTTCAAGTTCTTCGACAACCTGCCGGTATATCATGCCGCTGTAGCCTGTACCCCGCTTATATAATACCTTTTTAAAATCACTGTAAACAGGATAAAGTTTATGCCACAGGTTAACGAATCTTTTATTGTGAATTTTTTTCTCAATATCGCCCAGCGAGCCCCAAAACATGGCAAGAGCTTCTTTTTGTTCTTTTGTAAGGTAATCAAAAAGCGATTCGATCTCTTTGATATCGGAAATATTTGTAAATATATCTTTTGCATTTACCATGTACAGATCTATATCATTGAAATCGGATAAAAGCACCTCTCCCCAGAAATAAAAATCGTCGAAAGTTTCATCTGTCGCGACATGACTTGTAAAAATGTTATAGAGAACAGAGACCAGGTGCAATTTTTCAGCGCAAATCAAATCTGAATAACTGTATATAAGTTTGTTCACCTGGGTAATACACGGAGCAATAACTGGCCGTGATAAATATTTTTGAAGGTATGAGTAAAAAAACACTCCTGCACGCCTGTTGGGAAAGACAAGGCAAATATCGTGAAGCTCATTGCCATGCTTACTGTAAATATATTTGGCACAAAGGGATAAAAAACGATCCATCAACATGAAATTTCACCGAAGATAATGAATCAAATTTATTTTTCTGAATTAAAAAATGAATTTACTGATTTTATTATACTGTTTGATTTCTTTAAAATTTCAATAATTTTATGATGAATAATAAATTACGGGATAAACCGGTTTATATATACGGGTCCTTTAAGGTAGCAACAAGTTATGGTTGTGCCCTGGAAAATAATGCTTTTTTTGCAGGCTTTTTTAAGTTTCAGGGAAAAAGGCGGGACTAAAAAATTTAAATAATATTCTCTCAATTCAGTAAAATATATCATTTTTGTGCAGCTATAAAAAATAAAGTATGCAGTTTCTATATCCGACATTCTTGTTCGCACTCCTCGCTGTTGCCATACCGGTACTGATACATCTCTTCAATTTCAGGCGGTACAAAACGGTTTATTTCAGTAATGTCGGATTTTTGAAAGAGATAAAAAGAGATTCACGAAAAAAAATAAGGCTTAAACATATACTGATTTTACTAGCGCGGATACTGGCCATTATTTTCCTTGTCCTTGCCTTTGCCCGTCCCTATATTCCTTCCCCCGGCAGCGCCGCGGGAGGCGGTGGGGAAACTGTGGCTGTCTATCTCGACAACTCTTTTAGTATGAATGCAATGGCTGAGAAAGGCAAACTACTGGAACAGGCACGTAATAAAGCAGTGGAAATTGCCGGGTCTTATCCTCCGGGAGCGAAATTCAAATTGTTTACAAATGACCTTCAGCCGAAACATAATTATTCGTTTAACAAAGAACAGTTTATAAAAGAGGTTTCCGGGATCGCGGAATCTCCTTCTGGCATTCCTCTTTCCATGATATTTAACCGTTTTGCAATGCAGGATCAGGAATCCGGGGACGAAGAACGCAAAACCATTTACTTTATTTCAGATTTTCAGAAAAATATAACTGACCCGGACAATTTTTCCGGTTCACCTGTTCAGGGGTATTTTATACCAATGAGAGCAGGCCGGCATAATAATCTGTATATCGATTCCTGCTGGGTTGAGGAACCTGCCCACGGCCTTAAGCAGGAGGAGAATATTTTTGTCAGGATAGTCAACAGTTCAGAGGAGGATTACAGTAATCTTCCTCTCAAATTATATCTGAATGATTCGCTGAAGTCGATTACAAATTTCTCTGTTGCGGCTAATGATGAAATAATAACAAATTTGAGATATACTAATGTATCAGAAGGAATGCAACTGGGCAGGATTGAAATAACCGATTACCCGTTTACACATGATAATACCTGGTATATAAGCTATTATGTGCTTCCAAAACTTAAATCTCTTGCTATATACTGCGACCATGGCCATTCAACGGAGGGCCTCGGTTATCTTTCCTCCCTGTTTAAAGATGATGATTATGTGAAATTCGAAAGCATGAATATTCAGAATCTGCAAATTAGTAAACTGGCTGAATATAATGCAATTTTTCTTGTTAACATACAAAACTTCACCAGCGGATTCCTGAATGAGCTTGTTTCCGTGGTAAGCAACGGAGTATCTGTTGTGTTGTTTCCCTACACCGGCGTAAATCCCCTTGTGAGTAATACAATGTTGGCAAAATTCAAAACAGGGCTTATCACAAGGACCGATTCTGTAAGCCAGAGAATATCAGGTATAAATTTTGAACACCGTTTTTTCAGTAATGTTTTCTTTGAAAAAAAAGAGGACGCGGTTTTGCCGCAAATAGACCGGCATTTAAAATTTGAAGAGAATATGCGTGCCAACGAAACTAACCTGCTCTGGTTTCAGAACGGGGACAAAGCTCTATCAGTAGCCTCTTTCGATAAGGGGAAAGTATGGATATTTTCTTTCTCCCTTGAAAAGAAAAATGAGGAATTTGCACGCGACATACTATTTGTCCCGTCTGTTTATAATATTGTCCTTAACAGTCTGCCCGACCAGCAAATTTCCTATACTATAGGACGTGACCAGACTATCCTGCTTCCAAAAAGCATAGATGCAGATATGGAATCTAATATTGAGATTACAGAACAGTCATCCGGCACAAGCTTCATTCCAGGCGTTAATATTACCAGTCAGGGCACCCGCCTTGATATTGCAGGTATGATAAGGACGGCTGGCCATTATCTGATTCAAAACAGTGACACAATACTTATGTCCCTGGCATATAACTACAACCGCAATGAATCGGATTTTAACTACTTCACCGACAATGAGCTGGACGAAAAAATAAAATACTCAAAACTTGATAATGTTTCCGTGATAAGCGATGTTGAGAGTGACTTTACAGAAGTAATTGCCAGAATAAGGAGTGATAAGCAGTTAGGGACGTGGTGTATTATGTTCGCATTAATTTTTATTGTTGCCGAAGTACTTATTTCACGCTTTTGGAAATGATCAAATATGAACTGCCGGCACAGCAATTGCATCTCCCTGCCTCCATTTATTTCTTAGCAAGATTATAAGTATTTATTACCCTTTTCCGGACTATATCATAGTCATTCTCATAACTTATCAGCGATACTCCATGGTTCATAAATCCACCGAACCTTGCTTTTTTTTCAAACTGGTAATCACCCTGAACGAGCTTAACTGACATATAAGGGAGACATTTATTGAAGTCCGTGCCGTAACGCTTTATGGCATTTAAAAAATAAAATGCCACATCATATCCCTGGATTCCGAAATTATCAGGCTCCGTATAATAATGGTCCTTAAATTTCTTAATAAATCTGACGGTCGCAGAATCTTCATAATCAATCCAGTAAGGCGCAATGAATTTTAATTGCAGATTATGAAAATGTTCAATATTTATGCTGTTGAATTTCTGATACCAGTTAAAACCAATAAGTGTAATGGGATATTCATCGGAAAGGTTGTCTATATTTGACAGGGCAATACTGAGGTCTCCCTCATTATTAGTGGGGACAAATATCACATTCTCCTTTTCATAAGTAAGTATGCGGCTGAAGCCGAAAGGGCCTTCTCTTTCGAAATCATAAATATTAAATGTAAATCCGTCAGGCCTGCCCCAGTAACCCGAATTAAACAATTTTTCGCGAACCCTGCCAATAACCTTTTCAATCTGCCCGTCGGCATCAGCGCCTGTCCTGAAAACTATAAAATTACTATTAAAATATTCTTCGGCAATTAAGTCGGCAGTCTTGTCAGCAAGAAAATCCCTTGTCGGATTTACCTGGTAATAGTACTGGTTGGACTGCAGCAAAGCAGAGTTAGATGATAAAGGTGACACAAAAGGAATGCGGTTCTTAAGTGCTATAGTGGCAATTTCTTTCTGGATTGACGGATAAACAGGTCCGATTATCAGGTCTGTTTTAAGAAAGCCGGTATCATAAATATACTTTCTGATGGATTCGGGGCTTCGTTCCGTATCATACACATTCAGCCTGATGCGCATTCCTGCTTTTTGCATGGAATCAACAGCAAGAAGCACACCTTCATAAAACTGAATAAAATTTTCACTATCCTGATAAAAGGAGTGGAACATCTCTTTTGATTCCTCTTCTTCAATCAATGTATCCACAGCTTCAGTTACAAACTCAAACTCTTCCTCATCCGTCACTGCTTCCAATGTATCAGGAGGCGCAAATTTACTGTTAAGATTATCATTAACCCGGGTAAAAAGCGGCAGGAACAGTGCAACATCATATACCTCTGAAGTGAATAGCTGTTCGTTAAGTTTCATACAATCCGCCGGAATTTCTTCCGGAAGCTCTATACTATAATAATCACTTTCAAAATCAGGCCTTTCAGAAGGCAGTGTATCTCCTGACACCTCGCTCATAAAACTGATGATCTCCTCATCCGGCCTGCGGGGAATAAGAATTGTCTCTCCTGCCACAAGGTTTCTTTTTTCAAGGGCAGGATTGAATTTCCTGATCCCTGGTATTGTCATGTCGTATTTACCGGCGATGCTGTATAATGTTTCTCCTGGTTTTACCAAATGCTTTATAAATGCATCTTCGTTAACCGGTTCCGGATTGTCCAGGCCACTTTTTTGCACCGGAATCCTGATAATTGCCCCTGCCGGAAATCTGTCTTCCAAAATAGGATTCAAAGCTATAAGCTCTTCTTCAGGCACATCATACTTATGGGCTATACCCCAGAGTGTTTCCCCTGAAAGTATAGTATGGTCAAAATATTTGCTTTCCGCATCAAACCGGCTTTCAGAAGCTGCGTTGCTTTCCATGGGTTCTTCAGATATAGGCTCCTCTTCGGAATATCTTTCTTCACCGCCGGGAATGTAAATTATGCTGCCGGTCTTCAGATCCCTTGCCCCGGGATTGTAAAACAGGATTTCACTCACTGAAATGTTATAGCGCCTGCTAATTAAAAAAAGTGTTTCGCCCCGGGATACCTCATGCTTAATAAGCCTGTTATCTTTCTCTTCGGAATCTGACTTTTCTGAGAAGGAAAGTTCTCCGGGCCTTTCTTCCTGCTTATCTTCTGACTTATCCCATCTTGGTATGCGCAGCTTACTACCTTTTTTAAATCTCCTCACCTCGGGATTGTATGCATAGAGTTCCTCCACTGTTATTCCGTATTCCCTTGCAATGAAATAGGGAGTTTCTTTCCTGGAGGTTATTGTATGAAGATCAAATCCTGAAGGATCGCCTTTTTTATGTACCGGCTGCTCTGATAAAACCGCATTTTCTCTGTACGGTATCTTTATCACATCCCCAATCCTCAGGCCATCGGCTATATGGGGATTCTCTGACACCAGTTCAAGGCTGTCAACTTTGAATCTCTTTTCCAGTGAATAGATAGTCTCTCTAGTGCGGACCTGGTGTATTATGAATTTCTCCCCCTGAATAACAATAATCTCATCCTCCCTGACCTGCTGGCTTTCAGCAGGGAAAGCGATAAAAAAAAATGCAATGGATATGATCAAAAATCCATAAAACTTCATTACGCATGTTTTAATAATCGTTCAAAAATAATAATTTAATGCCCATCACTCTATGATAAACGTTTTTATTTAAAAATAATTTTGAGTTTTTTTAGTATATAAAAAAGGGTATATATTATCTGTAATTTATACTTTTGCCCCCGTGACCAGTCACCCGTGGGTATCAGACAATATGTTACGGGGACAGGTTTAATGAATATTGCTATAGAGAACATTGCCATCAGGACGGATCACTGAATTTCTGAAGTGAAACCGGACTGAAGAGCTGTAATAGATATTAATTTTATATTTTATGGTAAAAATAATGAGCATTTTTAATTTTTTAGCAGCAGACTAATAAATGAGTTCAGTATAAAAACTAAATTTTTTTGTTTTTTTATAAGTGAAAATCAGTTTTATAATCTTTACTTATTTGTTCGAAAAGGTAGCGGAAAACCTTTTCAGAATATACTAATAAAAAAAATTCAAAAATTACCTGATGGAGGAAAAAATTCTGATTCTTGATTTCGGATCTCAATATACCCAGTTAATCGGACGTAAAATCAGAGAGTTAAATATTTACTGTGAAATATACCCATTCAACAGGTATCCGGAAATTGATGAATCGGTCAGGGGCGTCATTCTTTCCGGAAGTCCTTTTTCTGTCACTGATCCTATGGCTCCGAAACCAGAACTGGAAAGGATAAAAGGTGTTTTACCACTGCTGGGAATATGTTACGGGGCCCAGTATCTGGCGCATTACTACGGTGGAGAAGTGGCTCCCTCGGGATCCAGAGAATACGGGAGGGCAAGACTTAAATATATTGACTACAAATGCAGTTTATTTAAAGATATAGAATTAAAGTCACAGGTCTGGATGTCGCATGGGGACACTATTATCAGATTGCCTGATAATTATAAAAGAGCTGCTTCTACGGAGGATGTAAATTTTGCTGCCTACAAAATTGAAAATGAAGATACCTATGGCATCCAGTTTCATCCTGAAGTTTATCATACCGACCAGGGAAACAAGCTCCTGGAAAACTTTGTTGTTGATATATGCGGTTGTAAGCAAACCTGGACACCCGCCTCGTTTATTGAGGCTACAGTGAGTGACCTGAGAAAAAAGATCGGCAAAGATAAGGTAGTGCTGGGACTTTCGGGGGGAGTTGATTCTTCGGTAACAGGACTATTACTCAATAAAGCTGTGGGCAACAGGCTGACATGCATCTTTGTTGATAACGGACTGCTCAGAAAAAATGAATTTGAGACTGTTCTCCACTCTTATGAGGATATGGGATTAAATGTTATAGGCGTTGATGCACGGCACAAATTTTGGAGTGATCTCAAAGGAGTGGCAGATCCGGAAATGAAAAGAAAAATAATTGGCCGGAATTTTATTGATGTTTTTGATAATGAAGCCCATAAAATAAAAGGTGTGAAGTGGCTGGCACAGGGTACTATTTATCCTGATGTAATTGAATCAGTTTCGGTTAACGGTCCTTCGGTTACCATCAAATCGCATCACAATGTGGGCGGATTGCCTGAAAAAATGCATCTGAAGGTTATAGAGCCCTTACGACTGCTTTTTAAGGATGAGGTGCGCAGGGTGGGAAAAACACTGGGTATAAAGAGTGAATTGCTCGGCAGGCATCCTTTCCCGGGGCCGGGACTGGCAATAAGAATAGTGGGCGATGTTACTCCTGAGAAAGTAAAAATGGTTCAGGAAGCTGATGATATTTTTATCAGGGGACTGAAACAATGGAAACTGTATGACAGTGTATGGCAGGCAGGTGTGATACTGCTCCCTGTGCAGTCGGTCGGGATAATGGGCGATGAACGGACATATGAAAATATGGTTGCCCTGAGGGCAGTGGCCTCGACGGATGGCATGACAGCCGACTGGGTTCATCTTCCGTATGATTTCCTGTCGAAGATGTCAAATGAAATAATCAATAAAGTCCCGGGAATAAACAGGGTGCTTTATGATATAAGCTCAAAACCACCCGCAACAATTGAGTGGGAATAATCGTTCTAATAAAATAAGCATGATTGTAAAATCGCACAAGTGTATGATTAAAACTTATGCGTGTAACATATGATACATTTGAAAATAATTAATTCCAACTATATTGAAACTGTACTATTAATAAATTAATGTTTAAAGGGAATAATTTCTTAAATTTTAAGGAAGAAATAAGAATTAATGAATGGTGGAATAACGATAAAATTTAAATATATATGAGATTATTAAATAAAATAGTATTACTGGTTACTATATTTTCATCTTCTTTGCTAATCCCGGCGACCTTAAGAGCTCAGGGTGAGGTTCAGAAAAACCAGATGAAATTCGGGAGGCTTCTGAGGCTTGTGGATGGATATTATGTTGACTCTGCCGATGTGGAAGAGCTTACTGAAGAAGCTATAATACATCTTCTCAGCGAACTGGATCCGCATTCGGTATATATTTCGAAAGAGGAAGTAGAGAAAATGAACGAACCTCTTCAGGGCAATTTTGAGGGCATTGGAATTTCGTTTAACATTTTCAAAGATACCTTGCTGGTCACATCCACCATTTCCGGAGGGCCTTCCGAGAAAATAGGGTTGCAGGCAGGAGACCGTATCGTGGAAGTTGACGGTAAAAATATTGCAGGCACAGGACTTAAAAACAGTGATGTTTTCGAAATGCTCCGGGGTGAGAAAGGGACTATAGTTAAAATAAAAGTTATCAGGAGAAATACTGAGGAGCTTCTTGATTTTACTATTATAAGGGATAAAATCCCAATTAACAGTCTGGATGCTTCTTATATGCTGGACAAATCAACCGGTTATATAAAGCTTAACAAGTTCTCGGCCACAACAACTGATGAATTTAATGAAGCGATGAAAGAACTGGCAAAACAGGATCTCCAAAATCTGATTCTTGACTTGCGCGGTAACGGAGGAGGATATCTTAAAACTGCAATAGAAATATCAGATCAGTTTCTTGATGATAATAAAATGATTGTTTATACCGATGGCATTAATGAATCCAGGAGGAACTATAATGCTACTACGGCGGGAATCTTTGAAGAAGGAAACCTGATAATTTTGGTTGACGAATCCTCAGCCTCAGCGAGCGAAATTGTTTCAGGAGCGGTTCAGGACTGGGATCGCGGACTGATAATCGGGCGGCGCTCTTATGGCAAAGGACTTGTTCAAAAGCCTTATTTCCTGACTGACGGGTCGGTAGTCCGTCTTACAACGGCACACTACTATACCCCGAGTGGCAGATGCATACAAAAACCTTACGAAAACGGTATAAATGAATACCAGCAGGACTATCTCCGGCGCCTTTCCCACGGTGAATTGTTCAGTAAGGACAGTATCGCTTTCAATGATTCGCTGAAATATAAAACCCTGAAAAACGACCGGATAGTTTTTGGCGGAGGAGGAATAATGCCTGATATCTTTATTCCTCTCGACACATCAAATCATTACAGCTATTATAACAGTCTGAGAAGAAATAATATCGTTTTCAACTTTGTTCTCGATTACGTTGACATGAACCGTGAAGAACTGAAAACGTTGTATCCGCACTTTGAGAAATATAATAAAGATTTTGAAGTCACCCTGGAAATGGTTGATAAGATAGTTGCTGACGGCGAAAGCCAGGGAATCGAAAAAAACAGTGAGAGCCTTGCCTTCACCCTTAATAACCTGAAAAGAGAGGTAAAGGCTCTTATTGCAAGAGACCTGTTCTCAATGAATGACTTTTACCGGATATTTTACGAAGATGACGATGCCATAAAGAAAGCGCTGGAAATTTTGAATAATCCCGGACAATACGACAAACAACTTGTTGCGGTCGAATAAAAAATTATGGCAGAAGCTTTTGCTACGTGGATAGTAAATAATCATATTGAGTTATCAGGGGCTGTACTGGGTATTTTATATATCTTCTTTTCCATAAGGCAGCATATACTCACCTGGCCTGTGGGACTGGCGACTTCGATTCTGTATATCATTGTATTCTACAGGTCGGGGTTTTATGCGGATATGGGACTCCAGTTCTATTATGTATTTATCAGTATTTACGGCTGGTATCACTGGATAAAAGGTAACGGCAAAAATGAAAAGGAAGAGCGGCAATTAAATGATTCTGTCCAGGAACAAGAGACAGGTAACGGCAAAAGTGAAAAGGAAGGTCGGCAATTAAATGATTCTATCCAGGAACAAGGGACAGGTAACGGCAAAAGTGAAAAGGAAGGCCTGCCGGTGACAAAAATGCCGGCAGGTATTATGATCAAAACCACCGTGGCAACTTTTCTTATATTCCTGCTCCTGCTATTTATATTAAAAAGATTTACTGACTCAACTGTCCCGTATATGGATTCGTTCACTACAGCTCTCAGCATTACGGCTACCTGGATGCTTGCAAGGAAGTACATAGAGCACTGGCTTATCTGGATCATAGTCGATACAGTGTCAGCCGGTTTGTATGTCTATAAAGGCCTGTGGCCGACCGTTATTCTATTCATTGTTTATACTATAATGGCTATAATAGGATATATTGAGTGGAAAAAAGACTATAATAATGAAACAGCAACAACCTAAGATATATGTAATAACGGGAGCTGAATCCACCGGGAAAAGCGATCTCACAAAATGGCTTGCCGCTTATTTTAATGTGCCTTATATACCTGAATTTGCACGCAGCCACATTGAAAATCTGAATCGTAAATATGACTACGATGACGTTGAATACATTGCAAAAAAGCAGGTTGAACAGATAAATGCATATAAAAATTCTGGTTATCCTTTTATCTTCGTTGACACCTGGCTGATAATCACCATGATATGGTTCGAATTTGTATTCAGTAAAAAACCATCATGGATCGAAACTGAGATCCTTAATACTCAAATCGAAATGTTCCTGGTATGTAATATTGACCTGCCCTGGGAACCGGACCCGGTTCGTGAAAACGGCGGCAAAAGCAGGGTTATACTTCATAATAAATATATTGACACAATAAAAAAATATCATTTTAACTATAAAATTGTAAATGGCAGGGATTCTGAACGTTACAGGTCAGCTCTGTATCATATGGGAATCCATGATAAAGAAATTACAAACAATTAGCAGTATTGATGTTATTTTTAAATCTTGTTTTTCTTATTTACTTACTTTTGCATATCAATCAAATAAAGCATAACAATGACATCCCGGGAAATTGACGACAAAATATCAATGACAGTTGATAAACTGAGTGATCCGGCATCCTTTGATGTAGTATGCCATGAACACCGTCTTGGTGAACCGCTCCCCTCCAACGCGAGGATGAGGAAAATAATTGACCTTATCAGGGAAATTCTTTTTCCCGGGTATTTTGGAAACACCTCTCTGCGGCCGAATACCACAAAACATTATATGGGGGTTTATCTCGACGAACTTCATGGCCTGCTGACCAAAGAGATATTTGCAGGAATGTGCTTCGAGTGCAAGGATAAAAATAATAAAGCGAAGGTACACAGGAAAAAAGCCGGACTGACATCACTTGAATTTATCGAGGGTTTGCCGGAAATAAGGCGAAGGCTGGTGGCTGACGTGAATTCAACATATTTAAATGATCCTGCCGCACGTAATCTCGGAGAAGTGATATTTTGTTACCCCGGCATTCGTGCTATCACCAACTACCGTATTTCAAACAAGCTGCTGAAGCTTGAGGTTCCCCTTATCCCCAGGTTCATGTCAGAGATGGCGCATAGTGAAACGGGAATAGACATACACCCTAAGGCGGAGATAGGTGAAAACTTCACTATAGATCACGGTACAGGAGTTGTAATCGGTTCAACGTCAATAATTGGGAATAATGTGAAAATTTATCAGGGTGTGACACTTGGAGCCAAAAGTTTTCCACTTGACGAGAACGGTAATCCGATAAAAGGAATTCCAAGGCATCCGATAGTTGAAGATGATGTTGTCATCTATTCGGGAGCTACGATACTCGGACGGGTTACCATTGGCAAAGGGTCTGTTATTGGAGGTAATGTATGGATAACCAGGGATGTACAGGCAGGCTCAAGAATCATTCAGTCATATCCGAAACAGGATGAATTCTTTAATGGATCGGGAATATAGATATATATGAAAATTCCTGTGAATCGCAATAACTTCGGAAAATATAACCTGACGGCAAAAACATATGCGGGACTTGAACCTGTGCTTGCTGCTGAAATAAAAAGTATAGGTGGCAAAGAGATCAGGGAGGGGTGCCGTGCGGTATCATATGCAGGTAACCTGGAAACCATTTATAAATCAAATTATTACCTGCGCACTGCATTGAGGGTATTAAAGGAAATTGTGGTTTTTAATTTCAGGGATATTGACCAGTTCTACCTGAAATGTAAATCTGTTAACTGGCTTAATTACATGGAACAGGATCAGAGTTTCATTGTCACCAGTACAGTTATGAACTCAAAAGAATTCCGCAATTCGATGTTTGCTTCACTGAAGGTAAAAGACGCTATTGTTGACAGGTTCAGGGAAATAACCGGCCACAGGCCAAATGTTGATACGGTTAATCCACAAATCTATATAAACGTACATATAAACCGTAACAACTGTATATTGTCACTTGACAGTTCAGGGGAATCATTGCATAAACGAGGGTACAGGATCAGTGGCGGTGAAGCACCCCTGAGTGAAGTCCTTGCAGCGGGGATGATATTACTGACAGGCTGGAACGGATCAACGGATTTTATAGATCCAATGTGCGGATCAGGCACATTACCCGTTGAGGCGGCTTTAATAGCCAGAAACATAGCCCCTGGTAAATTCCGGAAGGACTTCGCATTTAAAAACTGGCCTGACTATGACAGATTACTTTTTGAAAAGGTTAAATCATTGCAAAGCAACAAACCTTTCAATAAGAAAATATTTGCATCAGATATAGATGGAAGAAATGTGATCAGGGCTCATACTAATGCGAGGCGTGCCGGGGTCTGGTCGTCCATTAATTTTGCCACCTCTGACATGAAGAACCTGCAGATAGATACTAACGGTGCAGTCATAGTTATTAATCCCCCATACGGGGAGAGGATGAAATATCATAATTTAGAGGATATTTACCAAATGACAGGGAATACATTGAAACACAAATTTACCGGTAATTCGGCATGGATCCTGTCAACATCAAATGACTATCTGAAATTTATAGGATTAAAATCCGCTGAGAAAATTGTACTTTATAACGGGGCAATAAAATGTACATTCTCCCATTTCCCTCTTTTTAAAGGAAAAAGAAAAAATAATTTGTCTAACCTTAAATCAGACTATGATAATGTTAAATAAAAATTTGGCTATAGCAGACCGGTTTCGCTTTTATAACTATTCAAGATCAAAAATATCTTTTGGCTTGGTTTCCGGCCTGGTGTCTCCACCACCGCGAACCTTTAATAATTCATTTGTTGTTAAAAATTCAAAACCTGCAAAACTGCTTTTAGATTCTCTGCTCGTTAAAAACTTTTTCATAATTAAAATAAATTAATTCTTTAAACTTGAAAAATACACATTCTATTAAGTTATTCCGAAAACAGCAAAAAGGTAACCCTCAAATTGTATAAAAAAAATTTATTATCTTAATTTGCATTTGTATTTAAATAGCATATGAACAATTACCTTAAGGCAATATTATTTTTGATAATTATTAATGCAAGCCACTTACAGGCTGAAAATCATCATGTTACAAAAGACAGCATACTGATTGAAAAAAATTATACAGCAGCCTTGAGATTATACAGGGAAGGATTCTATAATCAGGTTCTTGATTCATTAAAATTAGCATATGAAACGGGGATTAGAACATATGGTAAAAACTATCCTGCCCTGAGAAAGATAAACAATGCCCTGGGAATAACCTACAGGACAATCGGTCAATACTCAAATGCGATTGACCGCTTCCTGTTTGTTGAACAATCCTATTTAGCCGATTCCGGGAATCATGAAAATTCAATTGCAAAATTGTACAACAATATTGGCAATGTTTATTACAGCAGGTTTAATTACGGGACAGCCCTGGAATATTACCAAAGAGCAGCAGATATTTTCTCAAAACAGAAAAACATTGATTATGAGGGTATTGCAGATATTTATTATAGCATTGCAAACATTCACTACGAATTACGCAATAATAAGAATGCCCTTGATATAATAAATGAATA
The DNA here is from genome assembly GCA_964611525.1 of uncultured Prolixibacteraceae bacterium. Classification (GTDB taxonomy): domain Bacteria; phylum Bacteroidota; class Bacteroidia; order Bacteroidales; family Prolixibacteraceae; genus JAAYJR01. The sequence continues at coordinate 48,392 of CAZTAL010000053.1, read as the reverse complement.
TACCCGGTATGCCTACCCGGAAACAAAACTACTTTTCCTGAATCTTAAATCCGCCGTATTACAAGTCCTTGATGATTACGAAGGAGCATACCTCAATTATAAAAATGCTATAAATTATGCCGAAGAATTATATTCGGAGTCGGAGTTAAGTGTTTTATTCCAATATCTCAATTTTGCCAAATTTTTAATTACAAATAATTATTTTGGTGAAGCAAGAAAAGTCCTTGACAAGGTTCAGGGTATTTTAACAGGGAAAAATATAACTGACTGGCTCGTTCTCTCATTATACCATAAAACAGAGGGATTATACAACGAGAGTTTAAATGTTGAAACAAGGGATATAGATGCATTTATAAATCAAAAAGCAGAGAATCTGGCACAAGCGGTTGAATCTTATAAAAAAGGACTGGAGGCCATGAGCTTTGATCCGGGCATTAATCCTGACAAAGTGCTGAAAACAGAAAATTGCCGGTCACTGACCCAGACTCTTGATTTTCTCAAACTGATTGCTGATACTTACGTGAGCATGGCAGATTTATATAAAGAGAATATACAGGAAGAATATGCAACAGCTATATTCAGTGCGCTCGATTACTATAAGTTAACCTCCGATCTTATTCAAATGGCCCGGAAGGAGATATATTCCGATAACAACAAGATGCAAATTAGTGAATTAGAGGAAGCTACATTTAATAATATTACCAGAACGGCATACGAAGCATACGAGATAACCGGGGAAAATGAAATTATAGAGTTTGCCTTCAGTAATTCAGAAAGGCAAAAAGCAAGCTCTGTTTTTGACAGGCTGACGGATCAGCTGGCAAAAGAGAACAGCCTTATTCCAGACAGCCTGACAGAACTGGAGAAGTCGCTTAATTACAGTATAACAAGTTACAATGAAAGATTATATGACCTGAAAGAATCAGGCCGGTCCGACCCCGTTTTGATCTCTCAGATTGATTCTGTTCTCTTTCAGTTAAAAAAACAACGTGAGGAACTCAATGATTTCCTTGAAAGGAAATACCAGGAATACTATAATTTAAAATACTCTAATACAGCGGTTACCATAAATGACATAAAAGAAAATCTTGATAACAATGAAGTACTGATTGAATATGTTTTAAATGACAACGACACTGTCCCCAAGCTCTACTCATTCTTTATCAGCAAGTTAGATACAAAATTCAAAAAGCATGATATAGATCCGTCATTCTTTGACTCACTTGAAGAAACTTTTCGCTTCTTGTCTGATCCGGAATTTATGTTCACGAACAATCAGGAGTCGAAAGAATTTTGTATAGCTGCCGGCAGCCTGTATAACGACCTCATAGGGCCTTTTAAAAACAGTATCATTAATAAAAGACTGATAATCATTCCCGATGGCAAGCTAAGTTATATCCCTTTTGATGCGCTTCTTTCCGAGACGCCCGATACAACAGGACTGATACAATTCCAGCGCCTTCCCTATCTGATAAGAAAGAACACTGTCAGTTATGCCTATTCGGCAAATCTGCTGATCAATTTCAGCTATGCCGGAAAGAACTCCCGGAACCGCCTCCTGGCAATTGCACCGGAATATAAAACAGATACAGTTGTTTTTAAAGATAAAAAATTGATTTTAACTCCTTTACCAGGAACCGTCAGGGAAGTGGATATGATATCAAGGGAAATTAAAACAGAAATGTTCACGGGTGATAAAGCAACAGAAAAAAATTTCAGGCAATATTGTTCTGATTTCGATATACTTCACCTTGCAATGCATGCATTCATCAATGACTCACTCCCGGCCTGGTCCCGTTTTGCTTTTAGTCAGAATGCCGGCAAATCCCGTGAAAATGACGGCTGGCTAAATACGGCCGACATATATAATCTTGATCTTAACAGCCGCCTGACAGTCCTGAGTGCATGCAACACAGGCACAGGTCATTTAAGAAAAGGAGAAGGAGTTATGAGTCTGGCCAGGGGATTTATTTATGCGGGCTGTCCATCGATAATCATGACTTTATGGGAAGTGGAAGATAATGCAGGAACAAGTATAATGACTTCATTCTATAAAAATCTGAGAAGAGGGAAACCAACAGATATTGCCCTCAGGTTATCGAAACTTGAATATCTGGAGAATGCGAATCCGCGTTTAGCGCACCCGCATTATTGGTTAAGCTATGTTAACATAGGAAACACCAATCCCCTCTTTCGAAGTACTGATTTATATTTTTTCATCATTGTGATCATAACTATGATTGGCATCATTACCAATCAGTTCACAAAATTTAAAAAAAATAAAAAGTCCAACCGGTTATTGTAATCGCAAGCACTGTCATCGCGAGAACCCACCCAAATTTTTTGGGCATAATGAGTTGATTATGACATTGGCAGGAGCGTAGCGACGAAGCAATCTCCAAGCAATCGATCACAACATAAAAAAGAACATGTTAAGAATGTGTAGTGTCAAATTTAAACCATCAATTTTTTTGAATGTGTAATTTCAAGTTTAAATAATTAATTTATTTTAATGAGTATCTCAATCTTCTTAATACAGCTTTGGCATCACGGGCATAGTAACCGTCTCTTTTGATTATGGCCTTAAGCTGTTCTTTTGCAAGGTTGGTTTTATTCAGCTTGAGGTAACACAGGCTCTTATTCCATTCAGCTTCTTCAACAAATAAATTATTTCCATTATCTATCACCACTGAATATTCAGGTATAGCTTTTTCATATTTTTCAAGGTTCTGCAAGCTGGCTCCTTTATAAAAGTAAAAAACAGAATTTTCTCTATTCTCTTTAATTGCCTGATCATAAAGTTTTATAGCTTCCAGGTATTCTCCTGCGGAGAAATATGTATTTGCTTTATCCAAATAGCCTAAATCGCTTGTAACAGATCTTTGTGGCGACCATTCCGGTGACCGGTAATAATGGTCGTATGTTTTTTCAACAGAGACAAAACCACTACGGAACAATCCCGATGCAAGGAAAAGGATAACAGCAACTGCAACGCCTGCCCTCCACCAGTGGAATTTATTTTCGTTATTATCGGGAATGATAGATTTTGTACCTTTTGAGCTGATATCCTTCCTGATTTCACATAGTCTTGCAGAGAGCGAAATTATATCTTTCTCGCCAATAGCTTTATTGACGTTAGCCCGCAAGGCCACTTCAGACCTGAGATCGGTATTTACCTCATATTCAGTCCTGAATTCTTCCAGTTCACGGCCTTCCAACTCTCCGTCAATAAACTCTTCGATCTGTTGTGTACTGACATTCCATGAAGTTTCCGTTTTCATCAGCTCGGATAACCTGATTCTAAGCTTTGAAATGTCAAGCTCTTCCAATGCATGGCCAACCTCCCTGTATATCTCAACCTCTCTACGCAATAAACTGTTGACGGCAAGTTCTTTTTCAAAATTTTCCATCTCTTTTTTACTAAGTTCTCCCATATTATATTTTTCAATTTCTTCGGAAGAATATGGCAGTTTAACCAATTCCGAAACTTTTACAAGAGTATTGCGCAGATCCATAATATCCTTCTCCAGCAAAGCCTGTTCAAGATCCGGCAAATCGGGATCATCCAAATCCTCTGCATCTGCAACTTTCGCAGATTCAGCAAGAATTTGTTCCTTATAAAACTCGTGAATAATTTCTTTTGAAATGAGGTTATGCTGATAAATATGAGCTTTAGGGAGAGAATCGTAGAATTCCAGCAATTCCTCTTCAGGTATGTTCAGATTGAGTTGTTCGATATTGGCAAAACCTTCAAAAAGCTCAAACCCTGCTTTCAGCTTTTCCCTGGTTTTTATTATTTGATCTATTTCATTACGTAAATTCAGAATATCTTTTTCAATTATTGCATCCTGAATCTCTTTTTCCAATTCCATTTCAACTCTTAATTCGCTGTTTCGTTTTAATTCATCTTCGAATTCAAGTCGTTTCTGACCGTTTAGACTGTCATCCAGATAGTCATCGATCAATTCAATAAATTTCATTTTAGGAGTCATCTTCAATTATCTTTTTAAATTCTGTATCGCGTTTAATTCTGTCAATCAAGATTTCTTTACACTTGTACTTCCTCTTTTTTGCATATTTTTCTCCTTTATATCCCATTATACGGGCAATCTCTTTCAAGGGTACCTTCTCAAAAAATAATTGCAATAATTTCTGGCAATCTGTACTAAGGGTACCAAAATGTTTCTGGTATAAACCATACTTCTCATTTTTTTCAACCAACATCACAAGATTTTCATCGTAAAGGTCTTCCTGATACGGAATTGTATCAGTGATCTTCTCCCTTTCTATCCGTCTTTTTTGTAATTGTTTTAACCACAAAAAACGACAGACTGAAAATAAATACCCTTCAAAAGAACTTGAATTGAAAACCAAATCGTTTTCTTTTATTTTTCTATATATTATTATTATCGCTTCCTGAAATATATCATTTGCATCTTCTTCATTACCACTATTTTTTTTAACGAAATAGTTTATCTTATAATAATATTGTTTATAAATGTACTGTAAAATTAAATTGTCATGTCGCAATATCCCTTTCAGTATCTGTTCATCGGTGTAATTTTTCATGTTTGTCTATTATAGAATTCGGTAAAATTTAAAAAGGTAACCCACGTTTTATATAAATCAAAAAAAAAATTTTGACCAATATATCAAAAATATATCAATTGAGCTATATGCCAATAGCTTATGAAACTAACAAAATATTAACTGAAAATATATTAAATGTCATTGGCAGGAGCGTAGCGACGAAGCAAACCCCTGTCACCTCAAGCACTGTCATTGCGAGGAGCCTTGTCCCGAGCGAAGCGAAGAGAACTTTAACCAACACTCTTTACCTACATCCTCTCAGGCATCTCAATCCCCAGCAGTCCCATACCCTTTTTTAAAACTTTAGCAGTAGTTTCCGAAAGTAAAAGTCGCAGGTTACGCTTATCATTTTCATTTTCGTTGAGAATAGAGTGATCCTGGTAAAACTGGTTATATTCCTTAACTAATTCATAGCAATAGTTAGCAATCAGGGCCGGACTGTAATTATTACCTGCTTCCCTCACTATTTCAGGGAATAGGGAGATCCTTTTCAAAATATCTTTTTCCTTTTGTGAAAGTTTAGGATATGTTTCAAATTTTTTTGTTAAATAAATTCCCCTCTCCGCCCCTTTTCTGAATACCGACTGTATCCGTGCATATGTATATTGTATAAACGGTCCTGTATTGCCATTAAAATCAATTGATTCTTCAGGATTGAACAACATATTTTTTTTAGGGTCCACTTTTAAAATAAAATATTTAAGCGCCCCCATGGCAATTATTTCGTAGTTTCTCTCAGCCTCTTCGGGAGTCATCATTTCCAATTTCCCCAGTTCCTGTGACATTCTTTTGGCAACTTCTTTCATCTCTTCGATCAGATCATCAGCATCAACTACTTTTCCCTCGCGTGATTTCATCTTTCCGGACGGCAGCTCCACCATTCCATATGAAAAATGGATCAAATCCCTTCCCCACTTAAAGCCCAGCATGTCGAGCAGGACAGCCAGAACCTGAAAATGGTAATTCTGCTCATTGCCCACAACATAGATCATTTTATCAATAGGATAATCGTTAAACCGCATTTTAGCCGTGCCAATATCCTGTGTCATATATACCGAAGTCCCGTCACTGCGAAGAAGAAGTTTATTGTCAAGGCCCTCACCGGACAGGTCGGCCCAGACAGAACCATCTTCCTTCCTGTAAAAGATCCCCTTTTCAACACCTCTCAGCACCTCCTCCTTTCCGGCCAGATAAGTTTCCGATTCATAATATATCTTATCAAAATCCACGCCCAGCTTTTTATAGGTAACATCGAAGCCCTTATAAACCCATTCATTCATAGTTTTCCATAACTCTACCGTTTCCATGTCGCCAGCCTCCCATTTTCTCAACAATTCACGTGCTTCCATTATTAAGGGAGCCTGATTTTCAGCATCCTCCTGAGAATAACCTTTAGATTTCAGTTCCTCAATTTCCCTGCGGTAGTTCTTCTCAAACTGAACATAAAGATCACCAACGAAATGATCGCCTTTTTCGCCGGTATCAGCAGGGGTTCTGCCCTCTCCCCACTTCTTAAGGGCTAACATAGACTTGCATATATGTATGCCGCGGTCATTTACTATATTCGTTTTGACTACCCTGTAACCATTTGCCCTGAGTATAGCAGATATTGAATATCCAAGCAGATTATTCCTGATATGTCCCAGGTGAAGAGGCTTATTAGTATTGGGAGATGAATATTCTACCATTGCCAGCTCTGCATCTTCACCGGTGCTTATTGTGCCATAATCATCATCACTATATGCTTTCAAGAGATATTCTATCCAGTATGAATCATTTACAACCAGGTTAAGGAATCCTTTTATAACGTTAAAGGACTCTACTTCACGAACTTTTGATAAGAGTAAGAGATAATTACCCAGCTCTTCTGCTGTCTTTTCCGGTGATTTACGTGAAAATCTCAGAAACGGGAAAACAACAATCGTAATATCACCTTCAAAATCCTTACGTGTATTTTGCAGTTGAACCTCTGTTTTTCCGGCCTCTACACCGTATAAATCCATTAACGCATCTGATACAGCAGAATAAATGATATTTTCAATATTCATCTGTTTAAAATTTTATAATTACCTGCTCCCTTTGGTATTAGAAATCTAATACATATATAACCGGTTGCTAGTTTCCGGCCGGCTATATAAATTTTTAATCTGCAAAAAAATACATTCCGGCAATCAGGGGAACAAAGTTAACATTTTAAGCATGTTGTAAGAGTACACATCGAAAAAAAGCCCTGCCGGATGGCAAGGCTTTAATATTATTAATGTTCAACGATAATGCTTAGGCATTGTTACGAAATAACCTGAACATTTAGGCTTGTTCTTTTTGCTTTTTACCGCATTGCAATTTTTCGCCATAGCTTTGGCTATGCCTCAAAATTTTGCTTTGTTAAAAACAAAAATAATTTCGCCTATTTTATTCACTTTATTTCGCAACAAAACCTAAGCAGTTTCTTTTTAAATTCTCTAACTTATTGTGAAAAGGTTTACAATTTTTTATTTGTAGTTATTTATCTTTGCGCAAAATGATTAACAATCGTAGTTTAATGTCCGGGTAACCAAAAATTACGTGTAACAAACGTTGTTTTTCCAAAGGACTTATATTTATAACTGGTAAAAATTATTATATTGATCTCTTTTGAAGCGAAATACTGGTTTTTTCTCCTGCCGGCAATAATAATAGCCGGACTGGCAATTGTATTCATCCTCTATTTCAAAAATAAGGAAAATTATGAGATGAATAAAAGCCATATGTATCTTTTAATGGTTTTACGTTTTCTCTCTTTTATTCTGATAGCCATAATGTTGTTATCGCCCTTTATCAGGAACCTGACAAAAATTATACGTGAACCTCTTGTTATCACTGCGTGGGATAACTCTGCTTCTGTTGTTTCAGCAGGTGACTCACTTTCTCTTTCCGGCCGTATTAATGAACTTAAAGAAAACATCACCCGTGAACTTGAAAATGATTATACACTTGTAAATTATGTGTTCGGACAAGAAACCAAATTATTTAATGATCTGGATTTTGCGGACAAAAGATCAGATTACAGTAATTTAATATCAACAGTCATAAATAATCATTATAATGAAAATATCGGAGCTTTGATACTGGCGGGTGACGGGACATACAATAAAGGTAAGAATCCTGTTAATATGTTGGAAGATATTACATTTCCTGTTTATGCCATCGGACTTGGAGACACAACTGAGATTGCTGATGCATCGATCCATGATATAAAGGTTAACCGGACTTCTTTTGCCGGAAACAGATTCCCTGTGGAAATTAATACACGTTTTATAAAATTGAAAGGCCAGACTGTAAAGCTTTCTATAGAACAACAGGGAAAATTACTGGCTGAAAAGGTTATAACACCGGCTGACAATGACTTTTTTCAGTCGGAACAGTTTTTTCTCGAAGCAGGCTCACCGGGATTGAAACATTATACTGCAAGACTTGAAATTCTTAAAAATGAACGAAATAAAAAAAATAACATTGCTGAATTTGTGATAAATGTCTTAAAAAGCAAGCAAAAAATTCTGATTATTTCCGATGGGGTACATCCGGATATCGGAGCCATAAAAAACACCTTAGAACAGCAACAATCATTCGAAGTATCCGTATTTACAGAAGAACCTTATCCGGCAAATTTATCTGATTTCAATCTGGTTATTTTAAATCAGTTGCCAACAGCAGGAAAATCTATGGGTAATATAACAGCCGCGGGTGAAAATATAAGAGTTCCGCTGCTTTATATTATCGGCGATAAAACATATCTGCCACAAATGAACGTTCTTGTGGAAGGATTAGAAATACATCCTCTGGGAAATTCTCCTGAGGAAGCCCAGGCTGTTGTAAATCCCTCTTTTGCAACCTTCACCCTTAGTGAAAGCCTGACAGAAATATTGCAAAAATGGCCTCCTCTTCAGGTTCCGTTTGCAAATTACCGCCTCGAACCGGAATTTAATGTTATAATGTACCAGAAAATAAACAATATAACAACATCAAAACCATTGATCGCCACAGGTATAATTAACAGAAAAAAAACCGGCATCATTTTTGGCGAGGGCATATGGAAATGGCGACTGTATGACTATTATCTCAACCAGTCGCATAAAGAATTCAGCGAATTGATCGTTCAATTGACTCAATTCCTTGCCCTGCGTGAAAATGAGGACAATTTTATGATCAATTATAAACCGGTTTATGATGAAATTGATGATGTCGTAATGAAAGCAGAAGTCTATAACGAGGCCTTTGAAAAAATTACCAACACGGAAGTAACAATATTGATAAAAAATGAGGATGACGACGAATTAAATTTTACTTTTGATGTTGCAGGAGAAGAGTTCATGCTTAATGCAGGCAAATTACCTGTCGGCGACTATTCTTTTCAGGCAATGACAACTATTGGAAGCCAAACTCATACAGAAGAAGGAAATTTCAGGGTTGCTTCTGTAAATATAGAGAATGTTCTTACACGTGCCAACCACAGGATGCTCTACCAATTGGCAAACCAGAGTGGTGGCGATTTCCTGCTTCCGTCACAGGCAGAACGGCTTAGCAGGGAATTGTCCGACAGCAAACAACTCAAAACCGTAACATATTTTCAGAGTATGATTCATGAATTGTTAAACTTACGCTGGTTGTTTTTTGTTATATTATTGTTATTAAGCATGGAATGGTTTTTGCGAAAATATTGGGGCCTTTATTAAGGAGAAAAAATTAAAATGATTAACTTGTTAAAAAGAACAAATTACCTGTTGTTATTGCTTTCGGCGATAATAACATATTCATGTGTATATACAAACACCTTACTTATAGATATACCGCAACCTTCGCCAAAGGAACTTCCCCAGTCAATCCAAAGCCTGGCGCTTATTTCCCAAACAGTCAATCGTAATTATACAGATATTCCATCTGATTCATTGCAAAAAACATTTTTCAAACAGCGTTTCAATCTTGATACAGTCATTTATGACCTGCAAATGGCCGATACTACATTGAAAGCTTTAGGTGAATTGCTTTTTGAATCTGGGCGTTACGACTTTGTGATTCCACAGCAACGTTTTATTTATTCGCAGGGAAAATCAACACAGACGCCGCTGCTGCCATGGAAAGATGTAACAGATATTGCACAAAGCTTTAATGTGGATGCTGTTTTATCACTTGACCATCTGAAAACAAGGGTGATCTCTAAATATGATCATGAAACATATTATGATCCTTATCAAAACGGATTCTATTCCGGTGCCATCGCACAGATGAAAATATATTATGAAGCTCTTTTCAGAGTCTACGATCCGGCAAATAAGTCAATCCCCATAAGTCATTCAATACGCGATACCCTCATATGGGAAGATGCGGATATTTCCGCCCGTTCTCTTTTCCAACATTTCACACCTGTAAAACAGGCACTCGCCGAAGCAGGTATAGCAATTGCACTTGAATTGTCTGATAAAATGGCGGTCAGGTGGCATACAGAGAGAAGAAAATATTTTTCCGGAGGAAATGACAAACTAAAAAGAGCTGGTCAGTTGATTAATAAAGGTGAAACGGAAGCTGCAATAAGACTATTAAAAGAAGTGACAGACAAGACAAAGTCCAAATCACTGAAAAGTAAGGCACAGCTGAATATTGCATTAAGCTATGAAATTATGGGATATATCGACCGTGCTGTTTCCTGGGCACTAAAATCATACGAAACATATTACCGGCCTATGACTTATGAATATCTTGAGATATTAAAAAGACGAAAAAATAAATTAATAAATCAATCGCAATGAGCCGCCTGTTATTGCCGGTAAGCATCCTGCTTATATTTACTGCAGCCTGTACCGTATATAAAGAATACCCTATAGAGGTTTTAAAATCGGGAGAAATTTCTCTGCCGGCCAAAATAGAGAAAGTCGCAGTTATATACCGGAATTTCAAATATCCGGGAGATACGTTACAGAACTATTACAGGGTAGATAACAGACTGGTAAAAACAAAAAATGATCCGGATAATATGGATAGTATACTCGTATATACATGCCTTAACGAAATGACCAATAATCTTAAAAAAAACAATACTTTCCAGCAGGTGGAAATATTGCCTTATAATACCTTCAAACGACACGTTGCGGAAAAATTACCAGCCATGCCAGCGGCATTGCTACAGAGAATTGACAATACAGGGGAAGCGGACTGGCTCATCTCTCTTGAAACATATTCCTGTTTTTATTCAAAGTATCCTGAAAACTTTGAATCTCCCGAATCCAGCGAAGTTATTACCGTAAGTGTATGGGGTATTTATGATTTATTACGCCAAAAAATCATTGACAGAAAAACAATTATAGATACGGTTTTCTGGAATGGATACGATAATCAGGGCAATTACATCAAAGGGTATAAACTTCCTGCCCGGTTAAAAGCTTTGGAAATTGCTTCTGCGAAAGCCGGAGAGATTTACGCGAAAAGATTTTATGCATCATGGCAGACTGTAAACAGGGTATATTCCATACCACCATTGCCCGATTTTACAGACGCAGCATATTATTTTGAAGAAGGCAAAATGGATAATGCTATTGATCTGTGGAAGAAATATACCGGAAGAAGAAACGGAAAGCTCGCAATTAATGCGTATTATAATCTTGCACTGGCTTATGAAATGAAAGATGAAATAGAAACAGCCCTGAAATATCTGGAACAGGCACATGAGCTGGCATTAGCTTATCGGAGTAAAGAAGATTTGGAAATGATACAAGATTATAAGGAAATCCTGATGGAAAGAATAAAAGAGATAAACCGGATTAATAAATAAAATAAATCTCCCTTGTTATCTACCCCGAATAATGAGGTTACCGGAAATTTTTCTATATTCGGAATATAATTAAATTTTATCGTTATATTATAAGATGCGATTACTGGATAAATATGCATACAGGATACTTCGCAAAAAAGCAAAAGCAGTTAGCCGCGAAGTAATATTACCCCATCCGGATGATATCCGTAAAGTAGGAGTACTTTGGCAGCCTTCAGAAAATGAAGCTTACCTGTACTTGTATAATTACTTTTTACAAAAACAAGCTATTTTCCGAAATCTCTGCATAAATACCGAAGAGACAGATTTGTCAATAACATCGAATGCAATAACCCCAACAGATCTAAACTGGCTGGGATTTCCCAAAAAAGGACATGCTGTCGATTTTATGAAAATGGAATTTGATGTGCTGATGAATATTGCACTGAAACAAAATAAAGTGCTTGACTTTATAACAGCTTTGAGCAATGCAAAATTCAAAATAGGATGGTCACCTGATGAAAATAATTACTTTGATCTAAATATTAAGATAAACGGCAAACAAGATGCTCTTTATCTGGCTAAGCAACAAATTTTTTATCTTCGGCAATTAAATATAAAATTGCCCTGAAAAGTGGAAAAATAAGAAAAAAATATATTAGATAACAATAAATGCAGAAATATAAAAGGCTGAATTAATTTATTACAGATAATTATAAAATTTTAAACAGATGGAAAAATTCACAGGCGCAGGTGTAGCAATGGTCACACCTTTCACAGAAAATAATAAGATTGACTTTAACGGGTTGGATAAAATTATCGATAATCAGGTTAATGGTGGGACAAACTATCTGGTAGCGCTTGGTACAACTGCTGAAACCCCTACTCTGACAGCAAATGAGAAACAGGAAATTGTAAATTTCGTTAAACAAAAATCTACCGGCCTGCCTCTGGTTGTTGGCATGGGCGGTAATGATACCAAAAAAATTATTAAACGGATAAGCAAATTTGACTTTGACAGTGTTGATGGACTGCTGATAGTTACTCCATACTACAATAAACCATCACAGGAAGGAATGTTCAGGCACTACATCGCTATCGCGAAAGCAAGTCCTGTGCCAATAATTCTCTATAACGTTCCCTCACGTACCGGCGTCAACCTTAAAGCAGAAACAGTTATAAAACTTGCCGGAGAATCGGATAATATAGTAGCCGTAAAGGAAGCTTCAGGCAGTCTGGCCCAGATAACAAGAATCTGCAAGTACGCACCTGATAATTTTACTGTTATTTCGGGAGATGATGCGATGACACTTCCCCTGATTACAATGGGGGGAAAAGGAGTTATTTCCGTAATTGCCAATGCCCTGCCTGCAAAATTAAGCAATCTTGTACATCAGGCACTTGAAGAAAATTTCATTGATGCAAAAAAACAGCATCATGAATTACTCGACCTTTTTAAATTACTCTTCAAAGAAGGTAATCCGGCAGGCATAAAAGCATTGCTTAACATCCAGGGAATTTCAGAAAATGAATTGCGCTTACCTCTTTGGCCGGTCAGCGATGATACATATAAAAAGATCAGCAAGGCATATCATAAACTGATATAAATATATATGATCATTATGCTCCCAAAACCTTTAAAGACTTCGGCATTATTTGTATTTCCAGCGATGAGACTTTAGGGATGATTTCACCGTCTATCTGAAATTCCTGAGGTTTCATAAGATCCACGGAGGCTTCTGAAGCAGAAAATATTTTTATATATTTCATTTTATGAAGGCTCCCGGTTAAGAAGGCATAGATTAAATTAAATACAAACCACCATGGATAAGGCTTAATAACGATAATTTCAAAACGCCCGTCGTTATATTCTCCCATGGGATTGATAACTGCTGAAGTTCCATATCTTTTTGCATTTGCTATAACCAGCATTTCAGCCTTTAATTTTTCAGGACGCTTTCCGGGTAGTTTTATAAGAAATGAGAAAGAGGTCTTACCTTCAAACAGCTCTTTGAAAAGCTGTTTTCCATAGCCGATAATACCTTTTGAACCTTCCTCTTCAAATCTTTTAACAATGCGCGCATTTATTCCAACATCAGAAAGATGAAAACAGTAATATTTTTCATTAATACGAATAACATCCAATGGTCCGGCAGGTGCTTCCATGATTACCTCAATAGCAGCTCCGATGTTCTCGGGAATACCAAGGTTATGTGCCAGACCATTGGCCGATCCGGCCGGAATAATACCTAAATTTATACCAGTACCCGTAAGCTCACGTGCAACAAGATTGATAGTCCCATCGCCCCCCACGACAACAACGGTTTCAGGAACATATTCTTTTATATAGTTTCGTATTTCCTTATCATCATCTTCACCTTTTGTCTCATATATTTTATACCTGAAATCATATTTTTCAGAAGCTTCAGAAAAAATTGACACATAATCTTTCTGAACATCGGTCCCCGATTTGGGATTGACCACGAAGAATATTTTTCCGGTAGATTTTGTTTTCAAATGTTAGCTATTTTTTTCTACGGACAGTAATATTAATAAAAATACAAAAAATTTCAAAATATGCAATCCCCCCTCTATTGTATCATGGGGTTTAGGCGAGATACTCTGTCATACTCTTTTTTAAGGATTTACTTTTGCGTTATATTTTTTTTATCAAATAACATACTCTTTTCATTTTGAATAAATAATAAAAAAACCCATTTTTACATTTATTTTATGTGTAATGATACTTTTGCTAAAAGTAAACTAATATTTGCGTGACTATCAACGATCTTTCCAAAACATATTATTGAAATTACAATCAAATAATAATTTAATTAATTTCAAAAAATTTCAAATTTTTATACGTATGCAACGAATATTAATATATACTATCTTATTTTTCATGACAGGGTGCAGCGGCAATCGATCCCGGAATGCTGCCACGACTGAGGCTGATAAGGAAATACCGGCTGCCACGGAAGAAAAACCGGTAAAGCCCAAAACCGAAGCTCCGGTACAAAAAGCACCGGAAGAAGCTGAGATGATCTATTTCGAAGGAGGAACTTTTAAAATGGGTTCTGAAAACGGACTCCAAAATGAACGTCCGGTACATGAAGTTAAAATAAAACCATTTTATATAGACAAAACTCCTGTAACAGTGGAACAGTTCAGGATTTTCGTTGAATCAACAGACTATAAAACTGAAGCAGAAAAGTTCGGAGATTCGGGAGTTTTTAATCTCGAACGTAATAAATGGGAGCTTTTGCCCGGTACAACATGGCGCAAACCTTTAGGTCCTTCTGGTCCTGACGCCAAACCGGATCACCCTGTTACGCATGTAAGCTGGAACGATGCAGTGGCATATGCTTCCTGGGCAGGCAAACGTCTGCCTACCGAGGCCGAGTGGGAATATGCTGCATGCAGTGGTAAAAAAACAGAAAACAGATTTAGTTGGGGCAATAAGGTGACAGAAAATGGAAAGTACTTTGCCAACACATGGCAGGGAACGATCACCGCGCCGGAAGTAAAAGACGGATTCCTTTACACATCGCCGGTAGGTGCTTTTGGAGAAAATGAAGCAGGACTAACCGATATGGGAGGGAATGTATGGCAATGGTGTGCTGATACATTCAAACCATATCCTGGCAGTAATGAACATCTGCCTGCAAATCCCAACATTAAAGTAATACGTAGCGGATCATTTTTTTATGATCAAAACGATGAATACAGCTTTACAGTAACAGGACGTTCCATGAATTCACATGAAACATCTTTGTTCAATACCGGTTTCCGCTGTGCTAAGGATGCTGAATAAATACTTATATTTAAACTAAAAAAATGATAAAAATTAGCCGTAGAAATTTTATTGGTAAAGCAGCCGCAGGTGCTGCTGCCATCAGCGTTATTCCCAGCCATGTTATGGGTGGAAAGGGATATGTAGCTGCCAACGACCGTATTAACCTCGGATTCATTGGCACAGGAAAACAGATCTATACACTTCTCAATAACATCGGTAAATGTCAGGGCACAGTGGCTTTGGCAGCTTGTGATGTTTATCAAAAAAAGCTTGATCTTTTTGCGGAAACAGCAAATAAGAACAATGCCGGGAAGGGACTTAACACAAAAGTGGATAAATACCACTATTACCGCGAATTACTGGAAAGGAATGATATTGATGCAGTAGTAATTGCTACTCCTGACCACTGGCATGCACAAATAGTTGTGGACGCGGCTAAAGCGGGAAAAGATATCTACTGCGAAAAACCTCTTGCTCTGACCGTTGCAGAAGGCAGGGCAATGGTAAATGCCACAAGGAAATACGACAGGGTATTCCAGACAGGGAATATGCAACGTTCATGGCGCGATTTCAGACATGCAGTTGAACTGGTACGTAACGGATATATAGGGGATGTCAAAGAAATTAATGTCAGCGTAGGGAAACCTATTAAACAATGTGATCTGCCAACTCAGGAAGTGCCGGCAGGACTGGATTGGAATGAATGGATAGGGCCTTCCTTGTACCGTGGTTATCATGAAGAGCTAGCTCCCACTGATGTTAAAGGTCCATGGGCATGGTGGCGCGGCTATCGTAACTTTGGCGGGGGACTTATAACCGACTGGGGTGCTCATATGTTCGACATAGCCCAATGGGCACTTGACATGGATGAATCGGGTCCGGTTCAGTTCCTTCCTCCTACAACACCCGAAAAAGACAGCGGTTTAACAATGATATACGAAAATGGCGTGCGTGTTAACCATAAGCAATGGGGAACGGAAGATGATTTTAATGCTGTGCAGATTATTGGTACGGAAGGAAGAATTGAGGTAAGCCGCAGCTTTCTCAGGACCTTCCCTGATGAAAAACTTGCAGAGACAGAACTGAAAGCTGGTGACAAAAGAGTTTACTTCAGCGATAATCATTATCAGGACTGGATTGATGCAGTAAGAAAACGGACCAAACCTGTATCCGACGTAGAAACCGGACATAGAACAGCTTCTGTTTGTAATGTAACCAATATCGCATATGAACTGCAACGTCCCTTATTATGGGATCCCGATAAAGAAAAATTTAATGGGGATGACTTTGCTAACCTGATGGTAGGTCGCACCTACCGGGGTAAATGGAATTACACTGATTTTTAATCATGAATGGAAGATGTATAAAACCATGCCCTCAGTAATAATAATAACTGAATAGCAGCAGCATCATTCCACCTTAGGCTTTGTTGCGAAATAAAGTGAATAAAATAGGCGAAATTATTTTTGTTTTTAACAAAGCAAAATTTTGAGGCATAGCCATAGCTATGGCAAAAAATTTTAATGCAGTAAAAAGCAAAAAGAACAAGCCTAAATGTTCAGGTTATTTCGTAATAATGCCCTAGGGGAGATAAAACACGAAAAACACAACAGTTTAGTAAGAGTCGCACTCTAACCGATAATTAAAATGATACCTCTTTGCCTGCATTAATTTAACAAGAGGATTTTTCAACTGGCGGGATTAAGCACGTTTACTGCTGGAGGAATTATACTCTGATAATTTGTGAAATTCTATAACCTCTGTTCTCCTGAGAAGGAAAGAAGGAATAAAGGAAAGGAATACTCCAAGTAATAATAATATAAAAAACTGTGTAGTAACACTAAATAGCAAGTTATTGAGCAATAATGCAGTACTGAAAAGAACAACATTTGCAGTGATGAGTATCAGGGAAACCTTCAGATGGCTTGGATAAAGAGATAAAAGTCTGTGATGTATATGATTCCTGTCGGCAGCAAATGGTGATTTTTTGTTCATTAGCCGGATTGTAATGACTCTCAGGGTGTCAATCAATGGCACTATAACTAAACTAAAAGAAATTGCCGGGGCTGCGTGGAGAGAATAAGCAAGATTTTTCTGTATATTAAGTTCGTTGAATTTTATTACCAGCGTTGCAATGATCAATCCTACTATCAGAGAGCCGGTATCTCCCATGAATAGTTTTTTACTTTTCCCGAAAACGTTGAAGATGAAAAAGCTGCTCAAGCTGCCTGCAAGGGCGAATGAAATTACCGATAACTGAAAATGTCCGGCAAGAAAAAACCATGTTCCCAATAATATGGATGCAACTATTGCCAGTCCGGATGCCAGTCCGTCTATTCCATCGATAAGATTAAAAGAATTGATAATGGCGAGCATGACAAAAGTTGTAATTATGAGGCTAAAAGCATTGTTAACCTCATTTAATCCGAAGAGCCCCTGGCAATCTGTTATCCGGACTCCACCGTATGCATAAAGAAGAAGAACGGCAAGTATTTGTAAAATGATCTTACTTTTGGCGGACATGTTCATCAGATCATCTTTTAGTCCGATGAAAAACATTAAAATTGAAGATGCAATTAAATATTTTAGTGTTAATGAGCTATAACCGTCAGTAAATATTATAGAGCTAAATATAAATCCGAGAAATATGGCTATACCGCCCAAAGGAGGAATGATTCCTATGTGATTTTTTCTGTCATCTTTGTTATCAAACAGCTTTTTTGCTTTTGCTACACGCAAAATAGGAGGAATAGTAATAAATACTATCATAAATCCTAAGGCAAAAGTCAGTATAATTAACAACAGTGTCATATATCAGATCCTTATTGATTTAATGGCAAGATCAAAATTAGTATAAAATAAATAAGATAGCAAAATTCTGATAAAATTTTTGTTTTGTTTTGTATAATTATACGTTTAATATAAGTTCTATAATAATTTGAAAATTACAGCATTAATATCTGTCAGATATAAATTTGATATTCTTTAATAATATAATCCGTATATAAATAAAAGTTTAATAAAATGATTTACAAATTATTAACCTTACATGTTAAGATATTGTTAAAAATTGTTAAACCTGGCTATGGATATATTTGATTATTTTTGTTACTTAATATGTTTTTTTTGATATGATTTTTTGTTGGTAAAATTCATTATAATCAAATAGATTGCAATAACCATCGTGCCGGATATGGATACTATGCCGGGCTTCTCATTTTCACTATGGTTTAATATTTTTACCCGTATAAAATTAAAATAATTTATCTTGCATCAATAAAAATTTTATTTGTATGGCTAAGACGATCATTAATAGTTACGAAGAATTTAAGTTGTTACTGGGAAAAGAGATTGGTGTTTCCGATTATGTGAAGATTACACAGGAACAAATTAATAAGTTCGCTGATGCCACATTAGATTATCAGTGGATACATACTGAACCTGTGCGTGCTGCTAAGGAATCACCTTTTAAAAGTACAATTGCACATGGTTATTTAACGGTTTCGATGCTGACATATCTGTGGTATTCTATTGTTGATGTGCGCAATGTTAAGATGATTGTTAATTATGGAATTGAAAATTTACGTTTTCAGCAGCCGGTGCTGGTAAATGACAGGATAAGAGCGCGGGTCTGGCTTAATGATATCCGCGACTTACGGGGAATAACAAAAATTCAGGTTAAGATCGTAGTAGAGATAGAGGGCCGTAAAAAACCTGCTTATGATGCACTTGTTACTTTCCTGTATCATTTTGTTCGTTAAATTTCGTAAATTAATGAGTCTGGTCTAAAAAGGCGCTTCGCTCCCTTTTCAGGCAAATTTAAAAAATTTATTAAACTGATTTTAAAACATTTATAAAATAACATAAAGTATTAATCAATAAAAATTTCAGTTTTTATACTGAACTCAATAATAGGATTTTATCATTATTATGGAATTCTTTAATCAGTTTTTAATCTGTTCCTTCCAACTCTTCCAGTAATCCCCTGCAGGAATCTTCCAATAGATCGAGTACTAGTTCGAATCCCTCTTCTCCGCCGTAATAGGGATCGGGAACTTCCGCATAATCCCATTTTTCCCTGAAATCTGTTATTTTATGAATTTTTTTCAGGTCTTCCCGTGTCCTGGCCATATCTTGCAAAGCGATAACATTTTCATCATCCATTGCCAGTATCATGTCAAAAGAATCGAAATCCTGTTCAGGGTCGAATACTCTTGAGATGCTATCAAGATAATAGCCACGTTCTATTGCATGGTATTGCATACGCTGGTCTGATGCTTCCCCAACATGCCAGTCACTAATCCCCGCAGAGTCAACTTCATAATTATCCGAAATTCCCCTGAATTTTATTAATCCTTTAAAAACCGCCTCTGCACTGGGCGACCTGCAGATATTTCCCAGACAAACAAATAATATTCTTTTTTTCATCTCATTATAATTGTTTATTTTAACGGTATGAGATGGAACTCGTCATTTATAATGTTTCTCCTGTGTGAACGATAGTACATGACTCGTTTCATTAAATTTTTATTTCTCGTTCCAGATTTTATATGATTCAAGCGCCTGCAATACCAGCATTTCATATCCGTTTTTTACATCCGCTCCTTCTGACATTCCTTTTTCCATGAATTTCGTGACAGATGGATTATATACCAAATCAAAAAGTAAATGGTTCTCTGTAAGAAATTTGTAAGGTATTGGTGGAAATGTTTCCACATCAGGATATGTTCCCAGAGGAGTTGCATTAATTATCAGTAATCTTTGTCTGATAATTTTACTGTCTATGTCTTCATAGCGTATCTCATTTTCTTTTAATTCTTCAATAGATGCCGAGATATAATCTATTCTTAATTTTTCAAGTACATATTTTATAGCTTTTGAAGCACCGCCTGTTCCCAGTATGAGGGCTTTTTTATGATAACTTTTCAGCAGGGGTCTGAGTGATTTTTCAAAACCACGGATATCAGTGTTGAAACCTTTTAGATTAATGTTTTGTCCTGCACGGTATATCTTAATAGTATTAACCGCGCCAACTCTGAGTGCCTCGTGGTCGAGCTCATCCATGAATGGAATAACCTGTTCCTTATAAGGAATGGTCACATTGAGTCCGGCCAATCCGGGATTGTTCTTTAAAATGTCGGGTAAAAAGGAGATGTTTTCTATTTCAAAATTTTCATAGATGGCATTTGTATTCTCTTTTTGAAATTTTTCGGAAAAAAATTTTTTTGAGAAGCTATGTGTCAGGGGATATCCTATTAAGCCGTATTGTTTCATTCGTTTAAAATTAATTATTTTCAAAGGTATCATATTGAACTCGCATATGTTTAAATCATACTCTTGGCGATTTAAAATCATACTCGTTTCATTTTATTGTATTTTCATTTTTTGATAATTTTTGGATTACAAAAATAAGCACGAAACCGGTTATGGCCAAAATAACGGCAACCCAAAATAATGCATCCTCTCCTGTTATTTGTTCATATGTTTCCGGTAAAATATTTTTCTCCATGAGAGGTTTTATTTGGCCTTGGGCATCGACGTATGATTTGGTTACCTCTTTCCATGGCCATACTTTATTCAGTGATCCAGCCATAAACCCGGCAAGCACTGCTATAGTCATATTATGAAAATTTTTTATCAACCATGAGAGAATATTTGAAAAAATGACAATTCCTATTGCAGCACCTGCCACAAAAATGATCAATACTGAAAGATCAAGTGAACTTACTGCCTCAAGTATGAATTTATACATGCCTAACAAAACCAAAATAAAACTTCCTGAAATGCCTGGCAAGATCATGGCACAAATAGCAATTGAGCCGGAAATAAAGATAAACCACCATGAAGTGTTTGCTTCAGCGGGTGTCAGGATTGTAATAAATACGGCAGCTATAATACCGGCAATTCCTGCCAGAATCATTTTGATATCCCAACTTTTGATATTGTATGCTATATAAACAGCAGAAGCCAGTATTAATCCGAAAAAGAACGACCAGACAGGTACCGGATAATGATCCAGCAGATATTTTAATCCTTTGGCAAGTGAAAATATACTAATGGCTATTCCCAGTAACACGCTGATAAGGAAGGTGCCGTTAATAGATTTCCAGAAAGCAGAAAATTTTCCAGTAAAAAGAAGCTTGATTGCCTTTAAGTTAATAGATTTAATTGAATCTACCAATTCTTCATAGATTCCGGTAATAAAAGCAATAGTTCCTCCTGATACACCCGGCACAACATCAGCAGCTCCCATTCCTATGCCTTTTAAAGCAAG
Organism: uncultured Prolixibacteraceae bacterium; assembly: GCA_964611525.1. Taxonomy (GTDB): domain Bacteria; phylum Bacteroidota; class Bacteroidia; order Bacteroidales; family Prolixibacteraceae; genus JAAYJR01. The sequence continues at coordinate 26,951 of CAZTAL010000053.1, read as the reverse complement.
AATAAAATAATCATTCAGTCTTCGTTCCATAAAAAATTGTTATGTATATTATATATCTGGAAGTAAATCAACACAGTCAATATAAATAGTTAATATAAATAGTCAATCATAAATCAAAAGGTTTATTCCCTACTTGAGTAAAATCGTTCAAGTATCGAGCCGTCGTTTGCCTCTTTTGAAAGTGATTCAATAGTATTTTTAGGGACATCATAGACATCAAGAACTATTAAACCGTCGAGGGAATTATTAAATTTAGGGTCAACATTAAATGCAATTATCTTGGAATTCAGTTTTATATATTTTTTTAATAAAACCGGCAGTCCGGAATTTAGTTCATCCAGGTCGCCTATAACTTTATCGAGTCGATTTATATCATGCCCCATATTTTCCATCAATATATTTATATCGGGATTATCACTTCTGAACTTGTAGCTTTTTCGGGGCTTTACGAAACTGGCCATTTTCCAGTTAAAGTGATTACGCATAATAAAGCGGATAATCAGGTCTTTTGAAATTTTTGAGTAATTATTGCTTATACTTACAGGTCCGATCAGATAGCGGTATTCGGGATTTTTTAAGAGAAAATACAAAATTCCTTTCCATAGCAGGAAAAGCGGCATGGGTTTGCGCTGATATTCCTTTATGACAAATGAGCGTCCCAACTCCAGACTTTCCTTAAGTACCGGCTTAAAATCATCACTTATGCGGAACAGGGAGTGCAGGTAAAATCCTCTTTTCCCATATTGATCAAGGATATCCTTACCTTTTCCTATCCGGTAAGCACCTACTATACGGTTGTTTGTTTCGTCCCAGATGAACATCTGGTTATAATAAAGATCAAATTCATCAATATCTATACTACGATTAGTTCCTTCACCCACATCCCTGAAGGTGATTTCTCGCAGTCGCCCGATTTCATTAAGAATATTGGGGATATTTTTTGAAGGGGCACAAAAAGCAGTATAATTCCTTATATTGAAAAGAGTATAATCTTCCCGTATTTTTTGTATTTCTTTTAATATCATTTCTTTCAGAACCGGATCAATTATAGGCTGCGGCCTTGAATAGGCTTTTAAATTATAATTGAAGAAGCGCTTCACTTCCAAGCTTGATTCCATGCTGTATGTTTTAGCGCGGATAAACCGGCTAAATTGATATATATCATTGAATTTGTCCTGCTCTTCAACACTAACAGGACTACCGATCCTTATTTTTATTGTCTTATGCCTCTTATTTAACAATTCTGAGGGAAGCCTTACATGGCGCAATGAAGGATGTATTTTTGCAAAAAGATGAAATAACCTGGTATTTGTTCCCTGAAAGAGGACGGGAACAACAGGTACACGGGCTTTTTTTACAAATTTTACTGCAGGGAACTGCCAAACCTGGTCGGTAATATTATTAAATGTGCCATATGTGCTAAGATCTCCTGCCGGAAATATACACAAAATTCCATTGTTATTTATGTGATTGATAGCTTCGGTAATTCCCTGATAGTTACTGATTTTGTTAGTTACTTGTTTTTTTGTGTCAAAAGGATTATTGCTTATAAAATAATCAGAGACAGGATTCACCTTTTGAAGTAAAAAATTGCCTATAACTTTTACATCAGGCCTTATAGCGGATAAATATTTGATCAACAAAAGACCGTCAAATCCGCCAAACGGATGATTTGCAACAGCAATTAGCGGTCCTGCAGCAGGTATTTTTTTTAATTCATTTTCGTCAAATTCAATTTTAAATTCCAGAATATTGATAATTTCATCAATGAATTCTATTCCATTTTTTGATGCAATTTGTTCATAAATTTTATTCAATTTATTAAACCTGAGGACATACATGAGAAATTTAGCGAAATATTCTCCACCGAACATTGCCAGAGCGGGAGGTGCCTTAATAATATCAGTCAGCTTTAATAATTCCATTATTTGTTTGATTGTTATTTTGGAATAACCCAAAAGTCATATACGCAAAAATAGCATGTTTTTTTATAATTTACCCTGCCATGTATCCCGTTCTTCCAATCTCCTTTCAAGTTTTGCCACGAATTCAAAGTTTTTTAGTCCCCAACGAGGTGCTATCAATATTTCACGCGGTGCCTGACTAATAAATCTTTCTATTATGATTTCAGGATTTAGGCGTTCCATATAATCAACTACTAAATCTATATATTCTTCAACATCAAATATGTGAAATTTTTCAGGATTCTGCCGGTATTGTTTCTCCATAACGGTTCCCTTATGTATTTGTAATTGGTGCAGTTTAAGATTCTTTACAGGAAGTTGGGAAATTGTAGAAGCCTGCTCCAGCCAGTCGTCTCTGTTTTCTCCCGGGAGACCTAATATCATGTGGGTACAGTTGTTGATATTGCGGCGTGCTGTTTGTTCCAGCGCTCTGACAGAGTCCGAGAATGTATGTCCCCTGTTTACTGCCGTTAATGTACGGTCAAGGTGCGATTCAACACCAAATTCGACCATCAGGTATACTTTTTTGGTTAGCCAGGCGAAATAATCGAGAATTTCTTCATTTACAGTATCCGGCCGTGTGGAAATAACCAGTCCTATGATTTTTGGATGCCGCAATGCTTCTTCATATAACCGTTTCAAGTCTTTTAAGGGGGCATAAGTATTAGTATATGCTTGAAAGTAAGCAAGGAAACGCATTGTTTTGTATTTCTTTTCAAAAAATTTTACTCCCTGATCAATTTGACTGCTTATACTGTTTCCCGGATCGCAATATGTTGGTTTAAAAGCTTTATTATTACAATAAGTGCATCCTCCAAGTCCCTTAGTGCCGTCACGGTTTGGACAGGTAAAACCTGCATCTATGGAAACCTTTTGCACTCTTTCTGAAAAAAGTTTCCTGAAATGAGTGGAAAAATCGTTGTAACGCTTATTATGTCCCCACGTATTATAAGGATTTACAAATGAATTCATCTTTTGCAGACTGGTTTTAAACGGATAAAGTTAGTAAAACATATAAGACAGAGTGTTTATTATTGTAAGGTGAAGAGTGTTTGTTAAAAAAATAATGTAAAAAGTTTATTAATATAGGGTAGTAATAATTTCGTAAACAAAATCTTATTTCTATTTTTAAAATATATTTCAAAATCATGATATGTTATCTCCGAAAGATGAAATTCAAATAAAGGAACGTGGTAGTGATCCGGAGCTGGTCAGGAAGCAACTGGAGAATTATAAAACCGGCTTTCCGTTTTTGAGAATTGAAGAGGCGGCAACAGCAGGAAATGGGATCATTGTACTTGATAATCTCCAAATTGAGGAGAATATTCAAAGGTTTGATCAAAAGATAGCTGATAAGGCGAGGCCTCTTAAATTTGTGCCTGCATCCGGAGCTGCCAGTCGTATGTTCAAAGCTCTCTTCAAAGTATTAAAAGAAAATAAAAACGCTGCTGATCCTACAGCAGCTCTGGCTCAAAATGCTTTTGCAAGACAGTTTTTGGCCAGGAGGGAAGAATTTGCTTTTTATGAAGATTTGAAAAAGGTTGCTGAAAATGATTTTAAAGGCGATAAAAACTGCATAAGATGGATTGAGTTCTTGTTAACAGAAAAAGGGCTCAATTACGGTTCCCTTCCCAAGGGTTTGATAAAATTTCATAAATACCATGATGGTGCACGCACTCCCCTTGAAGAACACATTGTAGAGGGAGAGGGCTATGCGACAGACAGTAGGAGAGTTGCCAGGATTCATTTTACCGTATCGCCGGAACATATGGCTCTTTTTCAGCGACTGTTAAGCGAGGTGAAATATAAATATGAGATAAAACTGGGTATTATTCTTGATGTATCATTCAGCATACAAAAACCTTCCACGGATATAATAGCGGTCGGTATGAATAATGAACCTTTTCGTGAAACAGATGGCACTCTGCTGTTCCGCCCCGGAGGTCATGGTGCTTTAATAGAAAATCTTAATGATTTGGATGCAGACCTTATTTTTATTAAAAATATTGATAATGTAGTTCCTGACAGACTGAAACAAACTACAATAATATATAAAAAAGCACTGGCCGGTTTATTATTAAAATACCAGGAGGAATTATTTTATTATCAGCAACAGTTAAATGAAAAGCACTATGTTGCCCTTGGAAATAATTTTCTGGTGGCAGCAGCTAATTTTCTTGAAAATGTGTTAAATACAAAACCCGTTGATGATCAGTATTATACTGAAAGAGAAAATTTGTATCAATATTTGAAAGAAAAATTTAATCGCCCTTTGCGGGTTTGTGGCATGGTTAAAAATGAGGGAGAACCCGGAGGAGGTCCTTTTTGGGCAAAGAATCCTGATGGTACAGTATCCCTGCAGATTGTGGAGAACTCACAGATTGACGCCGACAATAATCAACAACAGGAAATATTAAAACGTTCTACCCATTTTAATCCTGTTGACCTAGTGTGTTCTATAAAAAATTATAAAGGTGAAAAGTATAATTTATCGGAATATACAGATCCTGCTACCGGGTTTATTTCTAAAAAATCAATAGACCGCAGGGAATTAAAAGCACAGGAATTGCCGGGTTTGTGGAATGGCGCTATGAGTGACTGGAATACTTTGTTTGCAGAGGTTCCGGTTGAAACTTTTAATCCCGTAAAAACGGTGAACGACCTGTTAAGGGAGCAACATCTTTAAAAAGTGTATATTTAATAAAGAAAAATCTTGAATAGATAGTTTGTTGACAAACTCCCTATTTATTATCAATTATTAATTATTATTTTTGAGGTTTGATTTTACAGACTACATGAATCAGGAAGACAATAATTATTTAGGTGAAGATAATATTAGTGAGGCGCTGAATCGCTTCAAAGCCTCGCTTATGACGGGCAGCAAAAATTATTTTGATGTCTCTGAATTTGAAGAAATAGTTGAATATTTCCTGGATGAAGGAGATATTAATTCTTCTGAGATAGCTGCCAGGCAGGGTATTCAGATTCATCCCGGTTCTGTTCAGTTAAAGTTGAAATATGCAGAGGTGCTACTCAACAGTGGTAAATACGATAGCGCTTTTGACTACCTTGAAATGGCTGAACAAATCGAATCTGCCAATCCTGATATACATTTTATTAAAGGTTCGGCATGGTTAATTATTGGCGAAAATGAAAAAGCTGAAAAATCATTTGATAAGGCTTTGGAAATTGCCGGAACTGATCGTGAGGATATTCTTTGTCAAATTGGTGCAGCTTATATACAGGCTGGTGAAAACCATAAAGGAATTGAATATTATGAGAAGGTTTTGAAAATTAATCCTGTTAATGAAATTGCTCTTTATGAGCTTGGTTTTATCAGCGACCAGAGTGGTGATTTTCAGAAAAGCATTAATTATTATAATCGATACCTGGATAACGATCCTTTTAACCATTATATCTGGTTTAATCTCGGTATCAGCTATAACAAATCAGAAAACTACAAGAAAGCTGTTGAAGCCTATGAATTTGCACTGGCTTTAAAGGAAGATTTTTATCAGGCATTATTTAATCTTGCCAATTCTTGTGCTAATATTGGTAAATTTAAGAGGGCTGTCAGCAAGTATATGGAATATCTGGAACATGATCCTGATAATGATGATGCATGGTGTTACATTGGCGAATGTTATCTTAACCTCGAAGATTATAATAAATCAGAATACTATTATCAGAAAGCCATCAGTATAAATCAAGATAATGATGTTGCATGGTTTGGGGCAGGACTGATCATGTGGCTGGAACACAAGTGGCAGGAGAGCATTGTATTTATGGAGAAGGCATTGAAGATCGATGATATGAATCAGGAATACTGGCTTGCTCTTGCCAGGATATATAATGATTGCGATTTAAATCATAAAGCTGAGAATGCTTTGATGCGGGCTGCAGGACTGGAACCGGGGAACAGTGAAGTATGGCTGACATGGGTCGATTTTTGTGCAAAGTCGGGAGAGATTGACAAGGCTATAGCAATAATGAAATCCGCAATGGAAACAAATGGCGATGTTTTGCTTAAATACCGGACTGTTGGCTTGCTTCTTGAAAAAAAGAAAGATAATGAAGCTTGTGAGTTGCTCGTTTCCGCTATGAAACAGGAATTTGTTCAGCTTCAATATCTTTATGATGTTTATCCCGAAGCACTTAAAAATAAGAAGATAAATAAACTGATTGATTCATTCAGGGGAAAATACCCTCTATAGATATATAGATTGAATGCATGACTATTATTAATTTGATAATTAATAACTTATCAGGGGAAAATATTTTTATTGATTATTGAGTTCAGTATAAAAACTGAAAATTTTATATTTTTTGTATATAACTGAAAATCAGCTTGATAAATTTTGCTAATTTATCTGAAAAAAGATAGACTTAATAATGTTATTCCGTAAGATCAAGAAACCATTTAATAGAAATTAGTCCGGCCGGAATTATCCCGTTAGTATGATCCATGCCATTAAGAGGTATAAGGTTAACACGGTTACTGCTTACTCCTTGTGACATAAAATCATTGTAAATATCCTGAGAAATTTCATATGGAACAAAGTCATCAGACGTTCCGTGTATTATCTTTGTAGCAACAGATGTATTCCATGAGGTTATGCTATTTCTTTGCAAGGCCTCTTTAAGCGATGAGTAGATGGTATTTGTCTCGAAATTTTGCAGATAGTCTTCGGTAAGCAGGTCGGTAATATTAGTGGTAAGTGAGTCATTAATTTCTTCCCCTGATTTGCTTCCGTTAAAAAGATCAGGAATTTTTGAAGCATAGTGTTCATTGAAGATGGCGTCAAGAGGTGTCGTCATTTCCCCGGCATTAATATAGCTGTTAGCAACAAAACCAAGGAAATACGGCATGGGATATGTTGACCTGTTTCTGATATATTCATTAATATAAGTAAGATCATATGGTCCTGCGCAGGGGGCACTTGCCACAAGGTTGAATTCACCTGAATGTTGTTCTTCAAGAGCTTTTTGCACCTGCATAGTTGCCCAGCCGCCCATTGAATAACCAGTAATATAGAATTCGTTTTTCAGGATAATATCTTCTTCAACAGCAAATTCACGGACAGCCTTAATCATATCTATCACGCTCTGAACTGTTGATTCTTTATGTAAGTATGGATGGAACATATTGTCGGATGAGCCGAAGCCCAGGTAATCGGGGATTGAAATTACAAATCCTGTAGAGGCTACAAATTCCAGCATCATGTATAGATCACGGTCTGGATTTTTGGAAGGGGCATTATTGTGTAAGGTATTGGTTCCGTTTTGGTAGCTTATTACAGGAAACTCTCCCTCACCGATAGGCACACAAGCTAATCCGGATGCCATTTTATCTTCACCGTTGAAAGTGGTATTATAAGTAATTTTATAAACCATTATTCCATAAGATACCCTGTTACGTATTGCTTCAATATCGGGATAATCACCGGTCAATTTATCAAATATTGTTTCCATAACGACAGGCAAGTAAGTCCTTAGTTTTTCGTATTTTATCAGGTACTTGTTTACAGGTTTTTCGATTTCATCCTTTTGGCATGAAGAAAATAATGCAAGGATCAAGAAAATTAAGCAAAGATTGGGATATAATTTGAATTTCATGGCGAATTGTTTAGTATTTTTTCCAAATGTACATGAAAAATTTATAATTCCATAGGTTGATATACAACACATTTTTTCGATTATAGTTTTAGCACGACAAATTTTCTGTAAAGTGGTTTAAATTATAAATAATAAATTTCAACTGCTTCCGGCATTAGCTGGCTTTTAACTTTATTTTTCTGTCTGTAAATTTCTATTCTTGGTGACAGAAGTTCCTGTTTGCCCATAATAAGATCTACCTGGCTTAAGGTAAAGTTTAATGGAAAGAGCCCAACATCCATCCCTTCTATCCTTATGGAGTATGTACCTCTCGATTTATCTTTAACGTAATTTGATAGTGTATTTGTTATGATCGAAGGTAATATAATATAGGCAACAAATATTAAAATGACAGTAATTAAAGGTCATAACAATAAACAGCGAAGTATTTTTTTCTTTCTTATTGCCATTCGATAAAAATAATTTTCAAGACTCTTTCTTTTTAGTAAAAAAACTTTTAACAGTAAATTTAATTGTTATTTTTGTTATAAAAATTATTATCTGTTAGAGTTGGTAACCATGCGACTAATTCTTGTAGAATGTCATATTACTTTATATTTATATGAATATGATTTTAAGTTTCCAGTCCCGAAAAAATTATGTTGACAACAGCAGGTTATTCATTATTTTGTTGATACCGATTAATTAAAACTTAATACTATTTAAAAATCATTTCTATGGAAAAAGTTAAAAGATTAATGTTGTTTAATGCCAGTTGTCTGGCTTTGGTCGTTACTGCACTTACCTTTGGTACCCGTGGAGGGTTTATTACTCCATGGATGGATGAATTTCAGTTAACAGGCGCCCAGGTGGGCTGGATCGTAGGAACAGCCTTTTGGGGATTTACAGTAGCAATGGTAATATTCGGGCCTTTGGTCGATGTGATGGGTATTGGAAGGGTCATAGCCGTTGCTTTTGTCTGTCATGTTATTGGCTTGGTCATGACTATCTTTGCAAATGGTTTCTGGAGCTTGTTCTTTTCAACTATGTTTATCGGCATTGCCAACGGTAGCGTTGAAGCTGCCTGTAATCCGTTGATCACGGCACTTTATCCTGATGATAAGACAGCTAAGCTTAACCGGTTTCATATGTGGTTTCCGGCAGGGATTGTATTTGGAGGTCTTCTTGTTTACTTCTTTGCCCAGATAGGCTGGGGCTGGAGAATCCAGACAGCAGCAATGTTGCTGCCTACTCTTGGTTATGGTTTGATGTTTATTGGCCATAAATTTCCTGATACAGAAAGAGTAACGTCCGGAGCTACTTACAAGGATATGCTTAAGGCTTGTGTATCGCCACTTTTCCTGTTTATGGCGTTTTGTATGATCTTTACCGCTGCAACTGAATTGGGGACTAACCAATGGATTGCTGCACTTTTCAATCATTCTGTTGACAAGCTGTTTGGGGCAGGACTTAGTTCCATACTTATTTTAGTGTGGATTTCTGCAGTGATGGCTATTGCACGGCTTTTAGCCGGACCTGTTGTTCACCGGCTTACAGGAACGGGGGTGCTGTTATTTTCAGCTGTATTTTCAGGGATAGGACTGTATTTAATGAGTATATCTTCAGGGATAGTGTTATTTGCTGCAGCAACTGTTTTTGCAATTGGTGTAGCTTATTTCTGGCCAAATATGTTAGGTGTAGTCGCTGAAAGGGTGCCTACAAGCGGAGCTCTCGGACTTGCAATTATGGGTGGTATTGGCTTTCTGGGCGGAGCTATTGCACAACCTGTCTTAGGAAGGATATATGATGTTCAGATGACAAAATTCGGAGATGATCTGGTGGCAGGAGCTGCAACACTTCAGTATGTGATCATTATAACTGTTTTCCTTACATTGGCATTTCTTTTTCTCTTTTTGAGGTACAGAAAAGACGAACCGGCAAAAGTTGAAAAACCAGAATAAAAAATATTTAATGGGGAGAGTTTGATTAAGTCAAAGTGGCTACCATAATTGCTTTTATGGTATGTAACCGATTTTCGGCCTGATCAAATACTATTGAATTGTTACCCTCAAACACTTCTTCTGTCACTTCCATTGATGTCATGCCAAACTTCTGAAATATCTGTTGGCCAAGTTTGGTTTTTGCATTATGAAGGGCAGGGAGGCAATGCATGAACTTGACATGTGGATTTCTGGTCATTTCTATAATTGTCTCATTCACCTGGTAAGGACTTAACAATTTTATACGTTCATTCCATAAACCGGCAGGTTCGCCCATTGAAACCCAAACATCAGTATAAAGTATATCACATTCTCTTACTGCATCTTCCACTTTGTCGGTCAGTAATATTTTTGCCCCTGTTTTTTTTGCTATAAGTTGACATTTTTCTATAATTTTTTTGGAAGGCATATAATTCATAGGTGCTGCTGCCCTGAAATCCATACCCATTTTGGAGGCACCTGCCATTAAGGAATTCGCCATATTATTACGCGCATCTCCAAGATAGCATAATTTGATCTTAGACAGGGGTTTTGTCTGAAATTCCTTAATTGTCAGGAGGTCAGCCAGTACCTGTGTTGGATGGAACTCATTGGTCAGGCCGTTCCATACCGGTACACCTGAATATTTGGCCAGTTCTTCCAATGTTTCCTGATCGATTCCCCTGTATTCAATGCCGTTATACATTCGTCCCAATACACGTGCCGTGTCTTTCATTGTTTCTTTGTGGCCTATTTGTGATTCCGATGGTCCCAGAAAAGTCACATTTGCACCCTGATCGTAGCAGGCAACTTCAAACGCACAGCGTGTCCGTGTAGATGTCTTTTCAAATATCAGCGCTATGTTTTTATTCTTAAGGTACTGTTTTTCAGAATTTTCATATCTGGCTTTTTTAAAGGTGGCCGATAATTCCAGTAAGTAGGATATTTCTTCCGGTGAGAAATCAAGCAGTGTAAGGAAATTTCTGTTATTTAAGTTCATAATATTAATATGTTTTATGCTTCTTAAAACGCCATTTTTGTCAACATGTTGTCAGAATAAACAGCTGTAACCCGATTAATGTCGCAAGGCGGTTTAATTATAAAGCTTTATGACTGTGAATAAATATAAAAAATTTTTGGATCAGCATTTTCAGTAGTGACGTTCAATATGAACTGCAATAGATTTTCAGGTAAAGTTTAAATATGGTATGTAAGCTGAATTTTTTAGTTAAATTTGCACAGAATTTAAAACTTTAATTCGCATACCCTGTATGGTAAATAAAGCAAAAAAGTCCAATTATAGCAGACGGAAAAAAGTTAAGTCACGCAGAACATTCTTTTGCGGTGAAAAATTCAGATTCATTTTGGGCATTTTTATTTTATTGATTTCGGCATACTTGTTAATAGCTTTCATTTCGTTTCTTTTTTATGGTGCTGCCGATCAGAGTAATTTAGATTTACCATGGACCAAGCTTATCTGGAATTCGGATATAAATGTATCAAATATAGCAGGTAAAACAGGGGCGTATCTTTCAGAAGTAATTATTAACAGGGGATTCGGACTCGCTTCATTTTTGTTTATTTATATACTGATCATAGGAGGTTTGAAAATTCTTAACAGTAATTTGGTGAAGTTACGAAGGAATTTTTCATTCAGTCTTTTTTTAATAGTCTGGATATCTGTCTTTCTAGGTTTTTTGTTTCCTAAAACAGATGCTTCTACCTTTATGTATCCCGGAGGTCTTTACGGTTTTATCATAAGTAACTGGTTATGTTCACTAATAGGTAAGCCGGGATTGATATTACTTCTTTTTATTTCGCTGCTGACATTATTAATTGCCCGGTTTGAAAAAGCATATTCCTTATTTAATAGCCTTTTCAGAAAGAAACAAAGTGCAGAGGAATATTCTTCAGGTAAAGAGGAGAAAGAAGAACTTATATATGATAATTCTGTGTCAAAGGTTATTGAAGAAGATGATGATGTTGTGAAAGCGATTTTTGACCCGGATTCTGAACAGGATGAAATTGATAAATCAGATAAGGTTGAGGCAAGATACAGCGGTGATCAGGATACTGAACAAGAAGAGTTGAAACTTACTGTTCAGGAGAAAATGCAGGAGGAAGAAGTACAGGAACATAATGATAAAGAACTGGAAGATTATGATCCTACCATGGAATTATCAAAATATAAGTTTCCGACATTTGATCTGCTCGAAGATCACAGTTCTGAAAATGCGGAAGTAAGCAATGAAGAGCTTATAGCTAATAAAAACAAGATAGTTGAGACATTACGTCATTACAAGATAGAGATTACAAAAATACGGGCAACCATTGGTCCAACAATCACACTTTATGAGATTGTCCCGGCTCCGGGAATCCGTATAGCCAAGATTAAAAATCTGGAAGATGACATAGCGCTGAGTCTTGCAGCACTTGGTATACGCATTATTGCTCCTATACCGGGAAGGGGAACAATTGGCATTGAAGTGCCTAATAGAAATCCTGAGATAGTATCCATGCGCTCGATACTTGGGTCGCGAAAATTTCAGGAGAGTCTTGCGGAACTGCCGGTAGCTCTCGGAAAAACTATTTCCAATGAAACTTTTATGTTCGATCTGGCCAAGATGCCGCATATATTGGTTGCAGGTGCTACCGGACAGGGAAAGTCTGTGGGAATAAATGTAATTATTACTTCTCTTCTTTATAAAAAGCATCCTTCGCAGTTAAAATTTATTTTTGTCGATCCCAAAAAGGTTGAGCTCACCCTTTATTCAGCCCTCGAAAAACATTATCTCGCTAAACTGCCAAATGAGGATGAACCTGTTATAACAGAAATACAGAAAGTAAAGTACACATTAAATTCAATTAATGTGGAAATGGATTTACGTTACGAACTACTGAAGAAAGCACATGCCAGGAATATAAAAGAATACAATAAAAAGTTTATACATCGTAAGTTAAATCCGGAAAAAGGTCACCGTTTTCTGCCATATATTGTAATGGTTATTGATGAGTTCGCTGATTTGATCATGACAGCCGGAAAGGAAATTGAAATACCTATTGCCCGTATTGCCCAATTGGCAAGAGCAGTGGGGATACATATGATAATTGCAACTCAAAGACCATCCACTAATATAATTACCGGGGTCATAAAAGCTAACTTCCCTGCGCGGATTGCTTTCAAGGTGGCATCAATGGTTGACTCACGGACAATCCTTGATACTCCCGGAGCAAATCAACTTGTTGGCAAAGGGGATATGTTGATTTCTTCCGCAGGAGATATTACCCGTGTTCAGTGTGCATTTGTCGATACTTCCGAAGTAGAGCAGATATGTAGTTATATTTCCGAGCAGCAGGGATTCCCAACAGCTTTTATACTTCCCGAGTATCAGGAAGAAGAAGAGGGTATGCCTGGTGAAGTCGATTTGAATAACAGGGATGAGCTTTTCAACGACGCTGCACGTATAGTAGTAATAAATCAAATGGGATCCACATCCATGATACAACGCAAATTCTCAATAGGATACAATCGGGCAGGACGTATAATGGATCAACTGGAACATGCAGGAGTTGTCGGTCCCAGTGAGGGAAGCAAGGCACGGCAGGTGCTTATTCATGATGAGTATAGTTTGGAACAATTATTGAACTCCCTAATTTAAAAATTATAAGATGAGAAGATTTTTTTTGGCAGTTATGGCTATAATTATAGCATTTTGTGTAAATGCGCAGGATAATTTAAAAGCAAGGGAAATATTAGAGCAGGTAAGTAATAAAACGCGTTCCTTCAATAATATATCGGCACAGTTTGTTTTTACCATGAAAAACGAAGAGCTGGATATCAATGAGGAGAATGAGGGTACAATTAAAATTGAGGGTAAAAAATATGTTATTGACCTTCCGGCAATTGGTGCAAGAGTTATATCCGACGGATCCACAGTATGGAATTACATGAAAGATGTTAACCAGGTTACAATTTCTGATCAGAAAGATCAGAATGATGAACTAATGGATTTTTCCTCCATTTTCAGCATATATGAAAAAGATTTTAAATCGACGTTCACCGGAGAAAAAAATGAGCGGAATAAGATACTTTATCAAATAGAGATGTATCCTGGCAAAAAAGAATATGATATTTCTAAAATAATCCTTTACATTGATAAAGCGAGCATGATGATAGATTCGGCGGACTTTTACGGTACAGATGGTAATTTGTATAGCATTGAAGTAAAAAATATGGAAACAAATTTAAATCTGCCTGACTCTTTTTTTGTTTTCAATGCAAGTGAATACAACGATATAGAAGTTATTGATTTCCGGTAGGAAGAAAACTTTGTATAGCGAGTCTGTATGAATCAAGACCAAATCCCATGATGCATCCCCTGCATGCGGGGCCAATAATAGATTTGTGCCTGAAATCTTCACGGGTAAGGGTATTGGAAATATGAACTTCTGTTACTTGTGCCGGAATAGCTGCAATGGCATCTCTTATTGCCACTGATGTGTGTGTATATGCACCTGCATTTAATATAATCCCGTCAACCGTAAAGCCGTATTCATGAATCTTATTTATTATTTCTCCTTCTATATTAGATTGGAAATAATCAAGCCCGACATCCGGAAACTCTGATTTTAATTTATTAAAATACTGATCAAAAGATTCAGCGCCATAAATATTTGTTTCTCTTTTACCTAACAAGTTTAAATTTGGCCCATTTATTATCAATAAATTCATTATATTACAATTTTAAATTTTTTTATAGTAACTTTATTTTAAATAAAATCGTATTAAAATTAAAATAATATTTTTTTATTTGAACATTTTTAAAAACTATTTGTATTTATTGTTAATTATGTCAAGAAAATTTAATAGTGTGAATTTATAAATAATAATTCGAAAGTTATGAAATGGGAGAATGCAAAAAAAGGTTATGAGAATTATTTGAAGCTTGAAAAATCGCTTTCTCAGAATTCTGTGGCAGCATATATCAATGATATAAACAAGCTGGTGGATTTTTTGAATAATAACTACAAAAAAATTACACCGGAGAAAGTTAAGCTTGAGTATCTGAAAAGTTTTGTTGAGTGGTTGAATAATCGTGGTGTAAGTCCGAGAACTCAGGCAAGAACTATTTCCGGGATAAAATCGTTTTTTAAGTATTTGCTTATTGAGGGGAAAATTACGAGTGATCCTACAGCCTTGCTTGAATCACCCAAGATAGGAAGGAAGTTACCGGATGTCCTTTCGATGGAAGAAATTGACAAGCTTATTGATGCTGTTGATATGGAAAAATCTGAAGGTCAACGAAATAAAGCCATGCTGGAAACATTGTACAGTTGCGGGTTAAGGGTTTCTGAACTGGTGAATTTGAAAATGACAAATTTATTTTTTGAACAGGGTTTCGTAAAGATCGAAGGCAAAGCTGAAAAAGAAAGATTAGTGCCAGTCAGCAAAAGAGCAATGGATGAAATCAATAAGTATATTAGTGGGTATCGGAAAAAACTGAAAATTCAAAAAGGCAATGAAAATATTCTGTTCCTTAACCGGCGGGGTCATAGTCTTAGTCGTGTAATGGTATTCACTATAATAAAGAATCTTGCAGAAAAAATCAACCTTAATAAAAAAATTAGTCCCCATACCTTCAGACACTCCTTTGCGACACATCTTATAAATGGCGGGGCTGATTTAAGGGCTGTTCAGGAAATGCTGGGACATGAATCTATTTTGACAACTGAAATATATACACACCTGGATCGTGATTATCTTAGAAGCACGATTCATCAATATCATCCGAGATCATAATTAAGAAAGCCACAGTCTCAGAGAATAAGATGTTGCGACTTTTTTAATAAATTGTAAATTATATTGTCTTATCGCTGGTTAATAAATTTTTTTAATACTAAATTCATTAGTTTATGATGAGAAATTATTTCCCGGTAAGATATTTTTCATGCCGGTCGCGGAGAATCAGTGAATATAGAATTATTACTTTGGCATATTTAAAGGTGTATTAATTTAAAATATGCCTGATATTAACTGACTGTACATCTGTGACATACTATCATAATTACTATCTGGAAGAAGTTATATTAATCTATTTTGAAGGCAAAAAATGATAAATTGTTAAGATATCGTTTATTTTTCCGTCAAAATGTGATTAAGATATATAGATTTTCGTTTAAATTCACAAATAAATTATTTTTGTGTACAAAGCGGAAAATATAGAAAATAAAATTAATTATTAGTTAGTTATGAAAAAAATAGATTTAACAAAGTATGGTATACGTGACGTACAGGAAATTATTTACAATCCTTCTTATGAACTGCTCTTTGAGGAAGAGATGAAACCCAATCTTGAAGGTTTTGATAAGGGGCAGCTAACTGAGTTGGGGGCGGTAAATGTAATGACAGGCAGATTTACCGGCCGTTCACCGAATGATAAATTTATTGTTAAAGATGATACTACTAAAGACACAATTTGGTGGACGTCCCCCGAGGCACCTAATGATAATAAACCGACAACTCCCGAAGTCTGGCAAGACCTTAAAGAGCTTACTACAAAACAGCTTTCAGGGAAGAGGTTATTTGTAATGGATACCTTTTGTGGTGCTAACGTTGATTCCCGATTAAAGGTTCGTTTTATAATGGAGGTGGCATGGCAGGCGCACTTTGTGAAAAATATGTTTATCCGGCCCACTGAAGAAGAACTGGAAAATTACGGTGAACCTGATTTTGTATCCTTTAATGCTTCAAAAATTACTAATCCCAATTGGAAACAACATGGATTAAATTCCGAAGTTTATACAGTTTTTAATCTTACCGAAAGGATGCATGTCGTTGGTGGTTCATGGTACGGTGGTGAGATGAAAAAAGGACTGTTTGCAATGATGAATTATTATCTTCCCTTAAAAGGAATTGCCACAATGCACTGTTCTGCAAATGTTGGGAAAGACAATGATGTAGCTATTTTCTTCGGTCTTTCAGGTACCGGTAAAACAACTTTATCAACAGATCCGAAACGTAAATTGATAGGTGATGACGAACACGGCTGGGATGATGACGGGGTATTTAATTTCGAAGGAGGATGCTATGCAAAAACCATCAATCTCGATCCCGAAGCAGAACCTGATATTTATCATGCCATTAAACGTAATGCTTTACTTGAAAATGTGAGTGTAGATGAAAATGGTAAAATTGATTTCAGTGATAGTTCGGTAACCGAGAACACAAGAGTTTCCTATCCTATATACCATATTGATAATATAGAAAAGCCAGTATCAAAGGCGGGTCATGCTAATAAGGTAATATTCCTTACTGCTGATGCCTTTGGCGTAATTCCCCCTGTATCAAAATTGACCCCCGATCAAACAAAATATCATTTCCTCTCGGGCTTTACTGCCAAATTGGCCGGAACCGAGGTTGGCATTACCAGTCCGCGGCCTACTTTTTCAGCATGCTTCGGCGCTGCTTTTCTTTCACTTCATCCGACAAAATATGGTGAAGAGCTCGTTAAAAAGATGGAAGAACACGGAACTGAAGCTTATCTCGTTAATACGGGCTGGAATGGTTCCGGCAAACGTATTTCAATTAAGCATACAAGAGCCATAATAGATGCAATATTGGATGGATCAATAGAAAAATCCGAAACAAAGATAATACCTATCTTTAATCTTGAGGTTCCTACCTTACTGCATGATGTAGATCCTGGTATAATGGATCCCAGGGATACATATAAAGATCCGGATGAGTGGTATCAGAAAGCAAAAGACCTGGCAAGTCGCTTCATTAAAAATTTTGAGAAATATACTGATAACGAAGAAGGTAAAGCATTAGTTGCTGCCGGTCCACAGTTAGATTAAAATATTATCCGCTACTTGTTAATAGTCGGGTGATTAAATATAAATCCGGCGGGATACAAAGCGATTACTGCAGGACTGTTGGTGAGCATGCTTGCTGCTTTGCCATAAATTATTATTCCGAGGTATCCTGCAGGCCCTGTCATTTTTATATCCACACATTCATGTGTTATTTATAAAATTTTTTTGTTTTATACTTTTCGGAGGTGATTTTTACGCTAACTTTAGGATAATAATTATTTAATGTTCAAATTGTCGCTTATATTATCCTGAAATATCAGGTTTTTTTATTTTTACGTCTCAAAATGAGAATGACATCAAATATAATGTCTCGTTTTCACCTCTCGCGCAAGAGAAACATGAGTGAAGGAAGCTTTCTTGCAGCAATTAGTATAGTGGTGGGAATTGATTTTTAATCAGGAATTATATGATAAAGTTCAAATCAAGGATTTGATGTATATGCCCGAGTTCTACATATATCCTGATGACAGCATGGAGGTTGTAGTTAACAAGTTCGAGTCTTCGGGAAGGTATAATCTTGCGGTAATTGACAGGGGAAACAGGTATTACGGGTTCATATCCCGTGCCCATGTATTTACGAGATACAGAAAACAGATTATAAATGTTTCATATGTTTAGGATAATGTTAAGGAGATACTTCAATCACTGGTTTAAAAAGTTGATTGTCTGGCGTATAGCACATATAAAGGAACGAAATTTCTTATATTTTTTAAGTCTTTTTGTTGGTATTTTCAGTGGTTTGGCAGCGCTGGCACTTAAAAATGTTATCCACTATGGCGCCCATTGGCTCACTCATTGGTTTGATGAGGATTCTATAAGTTACATGTACCTTGTTTATCCTTTTGCGGGTATTTTGTTAACAGTTTTTTTTGTTAGGTTTTTTGTAAAAGATAATATCGGGCATGGAGTTTCCAAAATACTCTATTCCATATCCCGTAAAGGCAGTCGTTTAAGAAATCATAATATATGGTCTTCAATGGTTGCCAGCTCCCTCACAATTGGTTTTGGCGGGTCTGTCGGTGCAGAGGCACCTATTGTACTTACCGGAGCTTCAATTGGCTCTAATCTGGCAAGGCTGTTCAGACTTAATTATCAGTATGTAACATTGATGGTTGGCTGCGGAGCGGCAGGTGCCATATCCGGAATATTTAATGCTCCTATAGCTGGTTTTGTTTTTACTCTTGAAGTTCTTATGCTTGATCTTACAATGGCTTCTTTGATTCCGCTTCTGATATCTGCACTTTCAGCAACAATAATATCATATTTTTTTATGGGGCAGGAAGTAGTTCTCAGGTTTTCACAGATTCATTCCTTTTCAGTGGATTCATTATGGTTTTACATCTTGTTGGGGATTTTTACCGGACTACTTGGTATTTATTTTACCCGCATGACTATATTTTTGGAGAATAAGTTTAAAAATATTGATTCATGGCTGGTGAGGCTGTTTGCAGGAGGTGTTGTTATTGGATTACTGGTGTTTATTTTTCCTCCATTATGGGGAGAAGGTTATATGGAAATTTCTGATATTTTCAGAGGGGAAGGGGACAAGCTATTGAATAATTCTATCTTTTTCGACTGGAAGGATAATCAGTATCTTATTATGATTTTTCTTGCAGGAGTATTGATTTTTAAAGTTATAGCAATGGTCGCCACTATGGGATCGGGAGGTATTGGTGGTATTTTTGCCCCGACACTTTTCATGGGTGCTGTAGCTGGATATCTTTTTTCGCTGGTTTTCAACAGTTTTAAGGGTGTTGATTTACCTGAAGATAATTTTGCACTTGCAGGTATGGCAGGAATGATGGCTGCGGTTATGCATGCACCGCTGACAGCAATTTTTTTGACTGCGGAGATTACGAGAGGTTACGAACTATTTATTCCGCTGATATTAACAAGTACTGTTGCTTATGTTACTATCATGCCTTTCGAACCTCATTCGGTTTATACCAAAAGGCTTGCCCTGTCCGGTGATCTGATAACTCATCATAAAGATAAAGCAGTTCTGCGACTTATGGAAGTGCGTAAGTTGATTGAAACCGACTTTGAAATCCTGCCTCCTGATGCAACATTACGA
Organism: uncultured Prolixibacteraceae bacterium; assembly: GCA_964611525.1. Lineage (GTDB taxonomy): Bacteria > Bacteroidota > Bacteroidia > Bacteroidales > Prolixibacteraceae > JAAYJR01. The sequence goes on along the minus strand of CAZTAL010000053.1, from coordinate 7,464 downwards.
GATTTGGTGAAAGCTATATCGCGTTCGCACAGAAACCTTTTTCCAATAGTTGACAACGAGGGGATGATTATGGGAATGGTTAAATTATCAGAGGTAAAAAATTTAATTTTTGAACATGAACTGTATGATAAAATATTAGTGAAAGATTTAATGTATATGCCGGAATATTATGTTTCTCCTTACGACAGTATGGAAATTTTGGCTGAAAAATTTGAAACATCGGGACGTTTTAATCTCGCTGTTATAGAGGATGGTAAATATCTGGGTTTCATCTCCCGGGCAAAAGCATTCTCTAAATACCGAAAGACATTGCAGAATTTTTCACATGATTAATCAAAGTCTGCGCATAAAGTCCGCTGACTGCGTTATGTTTTGTCCACTTTATTCATTCAGGAGGGCCTTGTCCACAAAATGGTCATTTAGGAATAGTACACTTATATATTCGTACAATGCAAGTTTTGTCCACCGGATTTACTCAGGCGGGCTTTGTCAGCAACCTTTCTGAACCGGACTTTTAATTATTTACAGTCCTGAGGTCAAGCATTTTTGTTACATAGATTAATGTTGTAAATGGCGGAATTGTACTTTCCTGCACATCTCCGGCTAAATATGAGGGAATAATTATATCTACTCTCGCATTTTTATTCATTTGGCCAATGCCATCACTTAATCCTGGCATAATATCCGTTCCCATATAAATATATTTCCATATGCCATCATTGAAAATGTCGCTGGAGGATTCATGAAGTTTCCCGTCAAGAAAATAACAGAGGTACTCAATATAACAAGTATCACCTTGCTCAGGAAAAGGTCCTTCTCCTTTTTGTTTTATAATATAATATACACCCAAATCAGTAGTATCAATATCTAACCCGTTTGCTTCTTTTTCCAAAATAAAGTCATTAAGCTCAGCTAGCTCCTGCTCCAAAGTCCGCGAGTGTTTATTATCTGTACATGAACAGAACATAATAGTAAAAAATGGTAATATTACTAATATCACATTAAGCTTTGCGGAGATCTTATTCATTTAAATATATTTTAGTTGTGCATCTAATTTTCATAATGGCTTTTTTCAGCACATTGATATCTTATTATACATTTGACATATAAATTTCTGTAAAAAAGTTCCTGTTTGTTTTGTTTTTAAATGTATGAGTTCAGTATAAAAACTAAAATTTTTATTGATTAATACTTCATGTTATTTTATAAATGACTAAAAATCAGGTTAATAAATTTTTAAATTTGCCTAAAAAGGGCGCGAAACGCCTTTTTAGACTTGGCTCATGTATGTATAAGATACAAAATTATAATAATCGGGTAATTATTTTTCAGGTTTTTATTAAAACAGCTTTTTTTTATTAGCTAGCGATAAAAAATTATATTCAATAATGATATACTCTTTCGTTAAACAGGATTTTATCAATTTATGTATTCTTCGTAATGATGTGTAGTTATTTGCAGACTCAAAAAATAATCCCGACGCGTCATGCCGGGATTACTCAATAATCTTTAAAAGCCACTATTTGGTTTTAATAGGGATTTGTAACAATACAAACATAAGTACATTAAATAATATTTTTATTGCCTTTAAACTGATATGAGGGGTAATGATTGCTGATATTTTGGTTCAAAAAACCTTAAAAAGTCTATTGCTGTTGGAAAACTTTGAAAAAATTTTTGAAAATAACATACATAAAGAAGTGATAATTGCATATTTTCGTAAATTAGAAGAGAAACAAATTTAACCTGATAAATTTTTTCTGGTTAATTTTGTATCCGGATAAAAATGATTATGGCGACATTACTTTTATTTTTTATTTTATCTATAGTAATTTCATTTTTCTGTTCTATGTGGGAGGCCGTTATACTGAGTATTACCCCTTCTTTTATAAGTCGAATGCAGAATGAAAAGCCGCATATCGGAAAGACACTTCTCAGAATGAAGGACGATATCGACAAGCCATTGTCTGCTATCCTTACTTTAAATACGTTCGCACATACAGTAGGTGCGATGGGGGTGGGAGTTCAGGCCGGAAAGTTATTCGGCACCCATTATTTTAATATTTTTTATTTGGAAATTACTTATGAATCCATTATTGCAGGAGCGATGACACTTGCTATTCTGATCCTTTCAGAAATTATCCCCAAAACAATAGGTGCAAATTTGTGGAAACAATTAACTCCCTTCACAGTCAGGTCATTGGAAATTCTTCTTATTGTTCTTGCTCCATTTGTTTGGTTAAGCAAATGGATTACAAAGTTGGTAAAGACAGAGAAAGGTCGCAGTGTGTTCAGTCGCGCCGATTTCGCTGCTATGGCTGATGCGGGACTCAGAAGTGGCGCTTTGGACAGGGAAGAAAAATCAATTATTCAGAATCTTCTGCGATTGGAAAATATTAAGGTAAGAGATATCATGACTCCCCGCTCAGTTATTATCATGGTGGATGAAGAGATGACCATGAAAGAAATATATGAAGAACTGAAGCCCATGGTTTTTTCACGTATCCCCATCTACCAGGAGCATCCCGATAACGTAACAGGTGTTATATTGAAAGATAATCTACTTGAGAATCTGGCACAGGACAGGCATAATGTTAAGGCTGTTGAATTAAAAAGGGATGTTTTATTCGTAGAAGATAATTTTTCTGTTGCCAAATTAATGGATACACTTATAGTTAACAGGGAACATCTTGCTATGGTGGTAGATGACTTCGGGAGTGTTGTAGGATTAGTTACGATGGAGGATCTTTTTGAAACACTTCTCGGACTTGAGATTGTTGATGAATCCGATAAGGTAGAAGATCTTCAGAAACTGGCTCTTGAGAGATGGAAAAAGAGAGCCAACAGAGGACGGTTTACACCCGAATAAACATATACCATCAGGTTAAATAAGTTATCCACATTATTTATAAAGCCTTTATGTATTTTGTAACTCATTGTAGAATCCGGGACTATAAATTTTAATAATTTGTCTTAGAAGATTGTTAAGTGCCTTTTTAAAACGGACTAAATTAGAAATTATAATTATTATAGTTACTTTGCTGCTATCCCTTTAATTTTATTTTAAATTAATCGAATGAATATGCCTTTAGCATATTTTGCATCTATTTTTAATTATTTTTGAAATAATTATTCAGAATATATAATATAAGTAAATCATGATTATCAGTCCTTTACAAAAAGAAAGAGCAAAGTATCAGCCCAAATTGCCTCTTCCTCTGCATGAAGCTGTTAAGCTTGTTGAAGGAAAGAATACAGAATCGGCAGCCAATCAGAGCGAGATTAAAAAACTTTTCCCAAATACTTATGGAATGCCTCTTATTACCTTTGAAAAAGGGTCAGAGGTAAAAGAAAATTTTCCTTTGAACATTGGGGTTATTTTGTCTGGCGGACAAGCGCCGGGTGGGCATAATGTAATTTCAGGTATTTTTGATGGAATTAAAAAGATTCATCCGGATAGTAAATTATACGGATTTTTAGGGGGGCCGGGCGGATTGATTGAGCATAAATATCTGGAATTAACCAGAGAGATAATTGAAGAATACAGAAATACAGGTGGATTTGATATTATTGGTTCCGGACGGACCAAGCTGGAGGAAGAATCGCAGTTTGATAAAGGACTCGAGATTGCTAATAAGTTAAATCTCACTGCGCTGGTAATTATAGGAGGTGATGATTCAAATACAAATGCCTGTATCCTTGCAGAATATTATTCGAAAATAAATGCCGGTGTTCAGGTAATAGGTTGTCCCAAAACCATTGATGGAGATTTGAAGAATGAAATGATAGAGACATCATTTGGTTTTGATACTGCTACCAAAGTTTACTCGGAGTTGATCGGTAATATACAACGTGACGCCAATTCTGCAAAGAAATACTGGCATTTTATCAAATTAATGGGGCGGTCAGCCTCCCATATCTGCCTTGAATGTGCATTAAAAACCAGGCCCAATATAGCGTTGATATCTGAGGAAGTGGCTGAAAAAAAGCTGACACTTAGTGATATTGTTGATTATATAGTTAAGATTGTATTTGACCGGTCAGCTATGGGTAATAATTTTGGAGTAGCTCTGATTCCTGAAGGATTGATTGAGTTTATACCGGAAATGAATATTTTGATTTCCGAGCTTAATGATCTGCTTGCTGAAGGAACAGATTCAGGCAGGGAATTTAAAAAGTTGAAAAAAGGTCATCGTATGGAATGGATATCTTCCCAATTGACGCCTGCTTCATCTAAACTGTATAAGTCCCTTCCCTCAGGTATTGCCAGTCAGTTAACGCTGGATCGTGATCCTCACGGAAACGTTCAGGTTTCACTTATAGAGACCGAAAAATTATTGGGAGAAATGGTTAAGAGTAAGCTTGAGGATATAAAAAGTGATCAAAAGTATGGTGGCCGTTTTAAAACACAGTATCATTTTTTCGGATATGAAGGACGTTGTGCAGCGCCATCTAATTTTGATGCTGACTATTGTTATTCTTTGGGTTATACGGCATCATTTTTAATCAGAGAAGGAAAAACCGGATATATGGCATCAGTAAGAAACCTGACGGCACCTGCAAATGAATGGATAGCCGGAGGAGTGCCCATCACCATGATGATGAATCTTGAAAAACGTCACGGTAATTTTAAACCTGTTATTCAAAAAGCTCTCGTTGAGCTTGATGGCGAGCCATTTAAATTTTTCGCTAACAGACGTGAAGAATGGGCTATGAAAACTAATTATATTTATCCCGGACCGATACAGTATTTCGGACCTTCAGAGGTTTGTGATCCACCAACGGAAACACTGAAACTTGAAAATTCCTGATAAAGTATGTTTTAATTAGTGAGTTCAGTATAAATACTAAAATTTTTATTGATCAATACTTTATGTTATCTTATAACTATTTAAAAATCAGTCAGCGGACTTTATCGACTGATTGTAATTAATTTACGTTATTATTATGAATAATCAAAGAAAAAGCTTATTGATTAAATACAAAAGAGATGATATTAGCTCCCATTTTCAAGGCTATATCCCTTATTTCCGGCGGATTATTATGCACAGCTTCATCTTCCCAGCCATCTCCCAGGTCTGATTCGTATGTATAGAGGCAAACCAGTCTGCTTTCAATAAATATTCCAAATGCTTGGGGAGGTTTATTATCATGTTCATGTATTTTAGGTAATCCTTTATCAAAGGAGTACTTCTGGCGAAAAACCGGATGTGAGGCGGATAGTTCGACTAATTCTTTATCCGGAAAAATTTTTTTTATTTCTCTTCTGAAATATTCGTTGAGTCCATAGTTATCATCAACATGCAGAAATCCTCCCGCATTGAGATATGTTCTGAGATTAAGAACTTCGTCGTCTGAAAGAACAATATTCCCATGTCCGGTTAGATGAATAAACGGGAAATTGAATATTTCGGGACTTCCGATATCTATTGTCGAGGGGTCGGGATTGATATTAGTTCCCAGATTTTTATTACAGAAATCTATCAAATTAGGCAGTGCTGTCGGATCAGAATACCAGTCACCGCCACCACTATACTTGGCTAGGGCAATCTTAACTCCCTGAGCCGGAGAGTATATATTGCCTGTAAAAAGTATTATGAATATTAAAATAATCCTCATGACCGATTTTTTCGAAAATTACAATTCATTATTGAGATGTAAAAATTATAAAATGTAAAAATTATTTGTTTTTTACTTTTGGACAAGGCTCTTGTATGGTTTTATTCATTATTGAGATTAACAACAAGACATGCAACGACACCGGCCGTTTCGGTTCTTAGCCGGGAATGGCCGAGGATAATTTCCTTAAATCCGTGTGAGAAGGAACTCTGAAGTTCTTCGGGAGAAAAATCACCTTCAGGACCGATGAGTATTAAAACATCAGTTTCTTTTTTTATAATATTTTTCAGATGGGGTGATTGGTAACTTTTATAATGAGCTATGAATTTTTCTTTTTCAATAGAATATTTTATTAATTTATCGAAAGAAGTAAGTTGGTTTATTTTAGGGAGGTAAGCTTTTTGTGATTGTTTCATTGCCGAGATAACTATTTTTTGCAATCTCTCATCTTTTATAGTCTTCCGTTCCGAATGTTCAGTCAGGACAGGAGTTATTTCATCAATGCCAATCTCAGTTGCTTTTTCAAGAAACCATTCAAAGCGAACTATATTCTTAGTAGGAGCAATAGCAATATGAATTTTAAAATTCCTTTTCCCGTATTCTTGTTGGGAGTGGAGGACAGAAAGCCTGCATTTTTTAGGATTTGCTTCTGTGATCACCGCATTATAGAATCCCCCTCTTCCGTCAACCACGTTTACGTGGTTCCCTTTTTTCAAGCGCAAGACTTTTACGGCATGTTTGGATTCTTTTTCTTCCATGATTAACTCAGATCCTGAAATGTTTGCTATATAAAATATATGCATGGAACAGCTTATTTTATTAAATTACTTCATATTAAAATTTTATGGCAAAATGTACTTGTGAAAGCGGATTAATTAATCAAAATAAAAACATATTTTGTAATTTATACGACTTAAGCGTTTTTAAAAAATGTAATTCATATAATCTTATTTATTGTTATCTCAGCATTTTGGGAATTATTTTTACTTCTTGTTTGCCGGAATGTGCTCCCACCTCTTGCCATTTATTAACGGTAAAATTTATGCCAATGGTTGCGCATGTGGGCATTTCATTGTTATAAGATTTTAGCAAATAGCTTGTGAAATAATGAAACTCAGGATTGTGACCGAAGAAAAAGACCGTATCCAGTCTGTCAGGTAATTTTCTGATAATATCAAGGAATTGTGAAGTTGTGAGTCCTTCGTATATTTTTTCCATTTCCTGAATATTTTTCTTTTTGAATCCCATATATTTGGCAAATATTTTTGCTGTTTTGATTGCTCTGACAGCAGGGCTCGAGATCATGGCATCTGCTATTATTCCTTGTTTAGAAAGCTCTTTACTTACCAGCATGGCATCTTTTTTGCCTCTTTCCCTGAGATCGCGGTTAAAGTCATCATCATATCCGTAGGGAACTGATTTAGCGTGTCTTACAATAAAAATTTTTTTCATTTGATATCTGGAATTTATAAATTTATATTTGTATATATTTTAAAATTAAATCTGTTTATTAAGCATGAAACGAGCATGAATTTTTTTAATCAAAAAATTTATGTAAGAACGAAGTGGTTCCATGCGTTTTCAAATTTTTAATTAGTTTATTTACATATAATTATAAAATTTTAAACGAACGAAATATATAGTCAAAATTAGATTAATTTAAAAGAATAGTAAAAATATTTGATTTTTTTTACATTGAAAAGTTGATATTCATTCAGGGTTTTATCTTGCTATACAGAGGGACTCTAATTAGTGTTCGTCCATAAAGTCAAGAGTCTGGTTTAGAAAGTTCGCTGACAAGGCTTGTGAAGCCCGAAAAATGTGAGTTTACTATTCGTAAATGAC
>CAZTAL010000052.1:0-7267 GCA_964611525.1 uncultured Prolixibacteraceae bacterium | reverse complement strand
TCACACAATTATTCGGTTTTATCTCTACGGGAATAAGTTGGGAGTCAGTTTGAATCAGAAAGTAATTTAACTGAGTGAGGATTTTCAATTTTTTTATTTATTCTACCATTTAATTTTTTGGGAGCATTAAATGAATCTACAAATTTCTCTTTAACGAAATCAGTTTCTTTTGGTATAAGGCTTTTATCCTTAAGTTTTGCTTTTTTATAATCAATAGTTCTTATCGGATCAGGAATGGCAAAGTATTTGGAAAGATTTCCCCAGTCAATATTTCGAATTGTTATTATATCATTAAGATAAAAGCTAACCCAGTTTTCCCCTATTTTGTAGTTAGGCATAGTTTTTTCTAACTTATATTTAGAAATATCCACATAGTTTTTATCTATTTCGAACCCAATGTAATTACGCCCAAGTCTCTTTGCAGAAATTGCCGTAGTGCCGGTACCAGAAAAAGGATCCAATACAATATCATTTTCATCTGTTGTCAATAGGATCAATCTATCCATTAGATGTATCGGTAATTGACATGGATGGGGATCTCTATTCTTATTATGTTTTATTCTATGTATATCAGTCCAGACATCAGATACCAATGGCCCAAAAGGATGTAAACTATCTTTTTTGCCTCCATAATCTTTTAATAAATATCCTTGTTTGCGGTCTCTTTTATGAGGATGTCTCAATTCATATATTTTTGAACCTTTTATTTTTTTAGTATAAAATAATATTCCGTAATGTGATGGTTGAAGAGACTTACCCATTGGTGCAGTTGGTGCATCCCATGAAATCCAATGTTTAAAATACGCATACTTGTTTAAAAAATTTGAAAAATAGGTTAACCATTTAGGTATATTGTGTAAAAATATTGATCCTGTTGGTTTAGTTATTCTTACCATTTCTGAAATCCATTTTTCAGACCATTCCAAATATTCTTGAAATTCTAAACTATCCTTATATGTTGTATAATTCTTTTTAAGATTAAATGGTGGATCTGCAAAAGTTATATCGACAGAATTATTAGGTATATTTTTAAATAATTCCAAGCAATCTCCTTGATGAATATTGTTTAAAAAGGTATTAATCATTTGTTAATGTGTTAATTAAAAATTTTTCAACACTATTACCAAATGCCCTGTTTATAATTGATTTTATCTTAGAAACATTTTCCATACTAAGACAAAAATAAAACAAATTAGAAATGAATAAACTAATTGTTGAATTCTAATTGAAAAATGTTAATAAATAATTGGAGATTTCAGACGACATTGAACCTCCCCAAAAAACTCTATAAAAAGTAATTATTTCAGTTGTTTTTAGCATGATATTCCGGCAGATTAAAAGGATATAAAGGATTTTCTTTATGCAGGTCATCGTCTTGCGATTCCTCCAGGAAACTTTTTCGGAGTACGTTTACCCCCTTTAATCTGAATTTAACTTTTCAAAAGAGATTATTTTGGAGCATTCTGCCCCCTTTATCCCGTAGGTTGTATTTATTAGAGGTCTTTATGAACCTCTAATTCAAAACAAATGGCAAGAAAAATATAATCTATGAGTCAAACAATTGTTATTATTACACAAAGAATGTAAGAAAATCAAGTTTATAGCCCGCTCCTTTAGAATGGGCAAGAATAGGGTAAAATCTTATCTTGCTAAAGTAAATGAAATACAGAGAATGTACAGAGAAATCCTGTGCGGTGCCGGTACTGGATGATTCTGAATTGGGGATCAACTTATCCAAAATCCTTTCAGAGCAGGAAATCGTTCGGTGGAACATCCCCTGTTTAAAAGAATTGGATTTCTATAAAGGGGATATCCGGGATGATCCGGATTTTGTGCCACTTTACAAAATAATGACACCGATTTTCCCCGGGGGCACGATTAAAAATACGATTTCGGCAGCGCCCATGATTGAAAAAGGAAGCTATCTTTTTAAAGTAAGTGTTTTGCCAGGCGTGTGGCGCAAGATCCAGCTATCGCACCTGCACACCTTGTTGGACTTGCACAAGGCGATCCATGATGCTTTTAATTTTGACGACGACCATTTGTATTCGTTTTTTATGGATGCCAGAAGGTATTCGAAAAATGCTTATGAATCGCCCTTTAGCGAAAACGGCCTTTACGTTGACGAAGTAAACATCGGTAAATTGGAACTTTACGAAGGCCAGCGGATTTTATATCTTTTCGATTATGGCGACTCATGGGAATTCGACATAGTGCTTGAGAAAATCGAGAACAGCAGTCCGCTTCCTGTAAACCCAAAAATCATTGAAAAGAAAGATGAGGCGCCGGAACAATACAGGTATTTCCAATGCTTTTACCAATTCTAAAATTTACTTTTTCTGATTAACAAAATCGAATTTTGCTTTTTCTGATTAACATTTTGATTATTGTCGGAAAACAAACCCGATACCGAAAATTTGCAGGAGATCTTTTTTTCAGTCAAATTGAGGTCAAGCATTGTGGATATTCTTCATGCCGCAAAAACTTCTTCTTTTGTGAAATATATCCTGATAATCTTTGGGGAATCCTTTTCAAAATGACAATGTATTGCGTCCAGGATGTTATGTGGCACAAACGCAATTGGGATATAAAAAAGTTACCAGTATATTTGAAAAAATGTGTAAATTTTATAGTTCTTTTAAGTATTAATTAAAAATGGGAAGGAAACCAAAAGTTAATTATCAGCTTGACACTTACGGGGTAAAAAAATTACCTAATGAGGAAATAACAGCAATACTCAGGGCAGCAGATGAATTGATTGCAACTGGTGGAAGAAACATGTTAACAAAAATCCTGAAAGGATCGAAAGATAAAAAATTGTTGGAGTACGAATTGGATAAATGCCCGAGTTACGGTTTATACAACCATTTATCACCGCCAGAAATAACAAAACGAATTGACTGGATGATAAAAAACGGATATCTCGAAATAACTTATTCAGGCAGATTACCTGTTATTGTTTTTAGCAGGGAAGGTTGGGAGATCGAAAAGGAAACTTATACGGAAGAGCTATTGCAAAAACTTAAGGATATTTTACCAGGTAAAGATTACAGCTTTGTTGCCGGGCTTAAAGACCGGAACAGAGGAATGATTTTACTACTAATTGAAAAAATAAAGAATACAAAAAATCCGGGATTCATTCCCTTGCTGAAAGCCTGGCAAATGATAGATTATAAAAAGGTGCAGATTGAATTACAGAATGCCATTGATATACTTGAAAATAAAAATTCATTATAAATTCCAATAACTGTTTTTCCGCCGATTTCTTTGAATGACCCTTTTTGTCATGTAATTTTCAAGTTTTAAGGATTTTGGCGGCTATCCCAGATGGTATGAATAATTATTGAAATATCGGTAATCTCGTAATAAATAATGTAATTACCCGTTATCAGGCCTCTTATATTTTCCATTTCTGTTCGAATGCCAATATCTGGGTATTTTTTAATAATCCGTATTTCCTGATGGAACTTTTTGTAAAGTTTCGCAGAATAGGATTTGCTTTTGTTTCGTTCAGCATAATAATTCAAAATGCTGTAAAGTGTTATTCTTGCCCGATGTGACCAGACTATTTTTCTTTTAGCCATGTTCTTATATCATCATCCAATGTGTCGTCATCAATAAAAAGGCCTTCCTCTATTTCCTTTTGAGATACCATAATTTTATCTCTTTGTTCTCTGGTCAACGGCAATATTTCATGATTAATTTTGGAGTCAATAATAGTTTGGATTGCTTTTAAAAATGAAACATCATTTATGGCTAAAATTTTATGTATCAGGATATGTTTTAATTTGATTACGGACATAACAATTTTTTATTCAAAATTAAGGAATTCTTTCGAAAAATAAAGACTTATCTGAAATAGTTGCATCAGGCAGCATGCCATCAACGAAACGACCGACAGGATTTATTTACATCATCTAATCCCTTTGAAGAAATGCAGCCTTTGCTTAATATGTTCTTAAAATTCATGTTTCAATAACACAAACAATTTATCTTTCCCATCAAAAATTTAAATCCAAATTTTTTTTTGTCCAGTCGGCCAAGAAAACCGGAATATTTATCAATCCGTTCTCACCTTTCAGATTATTCATAGAAAATCTGATTCTGATGTCAGAAGAAAATTTTTTTGGTAAACGGATAAACTTTTACCACTCACACAATTATTCGGTTTTATCTCTACGGGAATAAGTTGGGAGTCAGTTTGAATCAGAAAGTAATTTAACTGAGTGAGGATTTTTAATTTTTTATGTATTCTACCATATAATTTTTTGGGAGCATTAAATGAATCTACAAATCCGTTTTCCATTCTTTTCGTCCACATACATCAACCTTGATTTTATATACCAATCCTCCCAAAAAATTACCATTTTTGTCAAATCCATTCACCATATCCACACCTCCCTCACAGGCAGTAGTAATGAATAAAGTATCCAGCTTCTCACCTCCAAACATAACACTTGAAGGCTGAAGCGCCGGAATTTTTATTTCCCTTACAATATTACCTTCGGGATCAAGTCTTCTAATGCATGAAGCCCCCCAAAAGGCAACCCATATATGATCTTCACCGTCAAGAGTAATACCATCAGGAAAACCATCATTATCTGTACCCTGAAAGAAAGTCTGTGGTTCGGTAATATTTCCCGTATCCCTGTCATATCTATATTTGCGGATGATGCGATCAGGACTGTCAGTATGAAAAAAAAAATTTTGATCCAAAGAAAATGTCATTCCGTTAGACACTTTTGTGCCTTTAATTACAGATTTCGGGTCTTTGCCTTTTTCCAAAAGCCATAATGTTCCGTTTTTATTATTTACTTTTTTTGTTCCCGCATAAATTCGCCCTTCAGGATCAGTGGTAATATCATTAAACCGTTCATCACTGCTCATAGGAATGGAATATAATTGTTCAAATTTTTGTTTAAAGGCATTATCATCATTTCTTTTTAACAAGAATACACCTTTATCAGAACAAAAAACAATATTGTTTTCCGAAGTAAATGCAAATCCACCTATCAGATGGTTACCTTCCCATATCAGTGTAACTTTTTTATCAACCTCAGAATATTTCCAAAGTTTTCCATTTAGGATGTCTGTCCAGTATAATGCCTTATCTTCAGGATTCCATACAGGACATTCTGCAAGATGACAAATAAAATTATTAATAGCTTTCATAAATTATACTTTTACAAAATGAATCAATTGATCTACAATAAGAAATAAAATATTTCGCCTAAAAATGATTTAGAATAACCGTATATCCAAAAATTTCACTTTTTAACCGATACTATGCTTTCAAAATTTTTTATTGCGCTTCCCAATATTAACGCACACTTTAGAACTTCATAACGATCCCACTTTAGTTATTCAGATTTAATAAAATTTATAAATCCGGGCGGCTGGCACAAAAACCCAATGTTAAACCACCATCTACCGTAAATGAAACTCCTGTAATATAATCCGCTTCACTTGAAGCAAGATATAAAATCATAGAGGCAATTTCATCGGTAGTGCCAACCCGTCCTGCCGGCACTGCAGACAAAAATTGCTGTTGCCGTGAAGGATCTGTCAATCTGGTTGCAATTGCACCAGGTGCAACCTGGTTAACCTGAATATTATACTCAGCAAGTTCAAGCGCCATATTTTTTGTCAACATCACTAATCCGCCCTTGGCTGTACTGTAATGGATATAATTTCGTTTTGTCTGAAATTCATGTACTGATCCAACGTTTATAATTTTCCCTCCTCCTTGCTCTATCATAATTTTTGCCGCATGCTGACTGCAAAGAAATGGAGCTTTAAGGTTTACGGCCATCACGTAATCCCAGTCTTGTTCACTAAGTTCTATAAATTTATGGGAATTTTGTGTTGCAGCATTATTTACCAAAATATCTAACCTTTCAAATTGTGATCTTATTTTGTCAAACATTTGACATATTGATCCGGAATCAGACAAGTCACACGCTATGCTGATTGATTGCGAAGAAATTTTTTTAATATTATTATAGGCATCTCTCAACTCGGATGAATCTTCCGGTCCGTGAACGATAACTGTCCCGCCTTCCTGCGCAAATCGTTTGGCTGTTGTAAAGCCAATTCCACTACAGGAACCGGTGACAAAAACAATTTTATTATTAAATTTTTTTCCCATTTATTTTATTGATTTATGAGTCTGATTTAAAAAGGCGCTTCGCTTCCTTTTCAGACAAATTAGTAAAAATTATCAAACTGATTTATAATTATATACAAAAAATAAAAAATTTTAGTTTTTGTACTGAAATTTTTTATGGGTTAAAAACAATTTTATAAGCCTCCTTCGGTGACCGGGTGAGTAAATCAAAAGCTTTTTCAAATTCCTCTAAGGGTAATCGGTGAGTAATCCATGGCTGCACATTAATTTTGTTTGAATTTAATAATTCAAAAGCTTTAGTTACATCAGAATAGAAAGCATTTGAAGAAGTGGTTATTGTTCTTTCAGATCCCAGAGTTTGCATGTTTATATTCAGTGATGTGCCGTGAACAGCCAGATTTACATAGGTACCCGCATCTTCCAGCAAGGGGATTGCCGTGTTAAATGTATCTTCAGAACCGACAGAATCAAAAATGGCCGCGCATTTCTTATTCCCGATTTTACCTTTGATTACACTGACAATATCCTCATTCTCAGTTTCAATAATATTAAAATTGTGGTAATTACGTATGACACTGCGAGCTATAGGAGAAGGATCAGAAATGAAAATTTCTCCAGCCCTCTTATTTTTTGCTATCTGTGCAATACTTAAGCCTGCAGGACCGCCACCAATACACAATACTGCTGCTCCTTTATAGATATTTGTTCGTCCCACAACATGAACAGCTACAGATAAAATATCACCCATAGCTGCTTCATCAAAGGTTATGTGTTCCGAAACCGGATGAAGTAAATCAGCCCACCCCAAACAATATTCAGCGTAGGCACCCGGGTAATAATCCATTTTCTCCCAGCCCTGGGCATGACCAATATGAATCGTATTTTTACATAGATTTGTTCGTCCTGTTACACAAAGTCTGCATTTATTGCAAACCCGAAACGGCTGAACCCCCACCCTTTTTCCTAACCATTTTTCATTTTCTCTGGAATTTACCTTAACGACAATCCCGCTGAATTCATGACCTAAAACAATATTCGGAGGATTATCAACATGCTTACCCAGAGTATGTAAAGCCCAGGGATTTTCACCTCTCCGGTAACGAATATCACTTCCACAAATACCGCACGACATGACTTTAA
>CAZTAL010000051.1:0-6174 GCA_964611525.1 uncultured Prolixibacteraceae bacterium | reverse complement strand
CGTACTTGCAAGGATGTTTGGCTGATAATTTAAATCTTTGATGATCTTCAGAATTTTATTCCGTGTCGATTTTGCCACTTCACCCCTGTTATGTAACACTCGGTCAACCGTTCCAATGGAAACTCTTGCTTTCTCCGCTATGTCCTTAATCCGTATTTGTTTATTGTCTTTTATAATAAATTGTTTATCAGTTGTTTGATAAGTGTAATTATTTATTACAAATACAAAATTAATGATTTTTATTGTTTTTCGTGTTCGTACACGGAAAAAAATTAATTATATATTGGAATATTTATGTGACTTTAACTGAGAGTCTGTCAATAAACTCAAAAGTCTGGAATAGAAAATTTGCCGGTAGTCCTGCAAATGTGGATTTTTTCAAGGTTTTTTATCCAGTAATTCCGGATTTTTTATCAGATATTTTATATAACGGAATAATTTTCCTCCGTGTGAACCGTCAACCACCCGGTGGTCAAGAGTGGCTGAAAGGAGTAATATTTTTCTTGGTACAATTTGATCATTTACCACAACAGGTTTTTTATATACTTTTCCAATTATTAATACGATTGAAACATTGGAGGAGGGCAGAAGTGCGGCATAGCCGGTATCAAGTCCAAGTGTTCCGATATTGGATATCACATAGGAACCGAAACTGTCGGATGAAAGGTTAATACCCGGTACTTTCAATCCCCAGTCTATAGTGATTTTTTTATAAAGATTAAAAACCCAGTTCCTGAAAGGCCATGGTAATGAAGAAAGTACTTGTTTGGACTGCATAGCCTTGTTCTCTTCGCCCTGGCGAGATTCCTTGATTTTTTTTGCTATAATTTCTGAAAGCTCGGAAACGGTTACCTGATCAGCATTTTCAATCTTGACGGATCCCATTTCATCACTCTTAAGCAGAACGCTAACCATGGCATCTACCTGTTTTCTCCGAATTACTTTTCCGCGTCTGATATATGCATTCATTTCAGGAACTTCAGTTGCGATTGAACGACCGACAATGAGTGTAATTAACTGGGTAAGTGTAGTTTTAATTCCCTCTTTGCGTTTTTTTACAATGAATTGTTCCAGCATTGTAACATCAATCTCCACTGATCCGTAAATTTTGGAATCACGTGGTTTCCTGTACATGGCAGACGCTACCTTGCGCCAATCTGTATTAAGTTCTGTTGTATTATTTGCCATTATTTATTAATAACAGAAATTTAATCAAACAAAAATAGTTTTTTACTATTAATTTCAAACTTAATATGCTTTAAGTTGTTTAAAATCGTTTTAAATTATTTATATTTGTTGTTTTAAAAATCATTATATCATATATTTAAAAAGTATAACAGGGTATCACAGATTAATTTTGGTAGCATAGTTTGAAATGAATATTAAATTGAGTCTGACCAAAAAGTCCATCAACGGTGTTATGCTTGTCTGAAGAATTTTCATGTACATCAGTAAATTTTGGTGTTTTTCAGATTTGGAAAGGTTTGTGCTAATTTTACGGACGGACTATAATTATTTTACAGGTATGGTAAGGGAATTCGGATCACCATCAAAATCGGGCAAGATTGTGTCAGCTATTACCGAATCGGTAAGAAACGGGGAGATAGCAACAGGCCATGCTATACCGAGCATTAACTCTGCTGCGAAAAAATTCAACGTTGCCCGTAAAACAGTCGTCCGTGCCTATAACGTATTAATACGACAAGGGATAATCGAGTCCCGCCCCAAAAGGGGTTATTTTGTTGTCAACAGGCGCCCTGATGTAAAATTAAGGATACTATTTGTAGTACATAGTTTCAATGCATATTTTGAGGTGCTTTATAATGAATTTCGACAACTTGTAAAAGATGAATGTGAAATTGAGATATTTTTTCATCATTATAATATTAAAATTTTGGAAATGATATTAAACCGTAATTCATCCGGTTTTGACCTTTTTGTCATATCATCCTTTGATCATCCCAGAATCCCCAATGTTATAGGCCGCATACCAGCCGGAAAGATACTGATCATTGCAAGAAATGATCGCATTGAAAATAAATACAATTCTATTGTGCAGGATTTTTATGAAGGAACATACCGTTCCCTTGAATCTGCTTACAGTAAAATACGCAAATATAATAAGCTTTTTCTCAGTTTCCCGGAAAATAGCGGGCATCCCAGGACACTGGAAACAGGTTTTGTTAAATTTTGTACCGATCATTATATTCCTTATAAAATAGAAGATTCCCTGAGAGATGTGCAGATACGCAAGGGGGATGCATATTTGGTGATTGATGATTCGGATTTAATAAAACTGCTTAAGACCTGTAAGGTCCGCAATTGGCGTCTCGGACAGGATATAGGGGTTATATCATACAATGAGACACCCTTAAAAGAAGTTATCCGTGACGGCATAAGCGTTATTTCCTGTAGTTTTAAGAATATGGCCAGGGAAATGGCTGAATTTATAAAAAACCGCATTTCGGTACAGAAAATAATTCCAATAAAATATATTAAACGTAATTCTTTATGAATATGAATTTTCCAGGTAAAAGATCAAGTTTCAGGTGGGTTATTGTAGCTCTTCTTTTTTATTCTACTACCATTGTATATTTTGACAGGGTCATTTTGGGGATACTGGCGCCTTACATAACTGCCGAGGTTGGGTGGAGTGAGCAGGAATACGGATATGTTGTATTTGCATTTCAGCTTACCTATGCCATTGGGCCTTTTTTTATCGGTTATGTGATCGATCGTCTTGGCACCAGGTGGGGACTTTCTCTTGCAGTTATTTTCTGGGGTATTGCCAGTTTATCCCACGCAGCTGCCAGGAGTTGGCTGGGATTTGCTTTTGCGCGGCTGGGACTGGGTATCGGACAGTCAGCCAATTTCCCTGCGAGTATCAAGACGGTTGCGGAATGGTTTCCGAAGAAGGAAAGGGCTTATGCTACAGGGATATTTAATGGCGGCTCCAATGCGGGACAGATAATTGCGCCGTTGTTGATACCTGTCATTCTATATTTTTTTACCTCATGGCAGTATGTTTTTGTAACTTCGATAGTTTTGAGTACCATTTGGCTGGTAATGTGGTTCATATTTTTTGATTCACCTGGTGAAAGCCGTTTTGTTAACAAAGAGGAGCTACGTTATATAGAAAGCGACCAGGAAAATGTTGATAAAGTTAAAATACCATGGAATAAGCTTGTAGGATACAGGCAGACCTGGGTGGTAGCTTTGGGTAAGCTTTTTGCCGATCCGGTATGGTACTTTTATCTTTTTTGGGGAGCTAAATTTTTGAATGCCCGTTTCGGCATTGAACTGAAAGGCTTGGCCATTCCTTTGGTGGTTATATATATAGTAGCCTGGAGTGGAGGTATTGGTGGGGGAGCAGTATCTAGCTTCTTACTGAAAAAGGGTAAATCTACCAATACAGCAAGGAAAGCCACCATGTTGGGAACTGCCCTGCTTGTTTTGCCTGTAATGCTGGTTCCGTTTATCGATTCGATGCCGGTATGCGTCGGACTCATTGCCCTTGCTGCTGCTGCCCACAATTCATGGTCGGCCAATATCTTTACTGTAGCCTCTGATTTGTTTCCAAAAAAAATAGTGGGATCGGTGATTGGTTTTTCAACTACAGTTAGTTCTTTTGCAGCTATGGGAACAGCATTGCTTATAGGTTATGTTTTAAATGAAGCAGGTACGCGAGGCTATGTATTTCCCTTTGTTATAGCTGCCTTTGGTTATCTTGTGGGATTGTTGGTTATGCATATTATTTCACCGAGAATGGAACCTGTTTCGATGAATCTGTGATTGTTTTATAAAAAACTCATTAAGAAGAATATGATATTATGTTATTGATTGGAAACGTTAATAAGCATACATAAGATATTGACTTGCAAAGATTAGGTTTTTATAATACGGTATCCTTAGTCCTGCATTAATGTCGGGGAAATAATAAATTAATTTTTTTACAACAAGATATAAAAACAGAATTTTATGAATTCAAGAGAAAGAATATTTAAAGCTTTGAATCACGAAGAACCTGACCGGATACCATATGATCTGGCGGGCACAACATGGACAGGCATAAATAGTGTGGCATATCGGAACTTAAGGAAATACCTCGGACTAAGTGCAACGGAACCCGAATGGTCTGATGTGATCCAGCAGATAGTTATACCTGATGAAGACATACTGGATAAGTTAAGAGTGGATGTCAGGGGACTATTCCCATTGACAAGCCACAATTGGGATGTATACTCAAAAGTCAAAGATAAGGGTGAGTATCTTGAATACCACGACGAATGGGGTTTTACCCACCATTTTCCCCAAAACGGTCATTGGTTTACGCTTGTTGAAAGTCCAATGGAAAATATTAATTTTGAAGAAGAGGGAGTTATCGAGAATTATCCATGGCCCGGTGCCGGAGCCAAGTTCCGTTTTGAGGGATTGTATGAGAAAGCTTTGAAATTCAGGGAGAAGAATAAAATAGTATTCGTAAAAGGGTTATGTGCCGGTTTGTTTGAGATGCATCAGCGTATAAGAGGGGTATCAAATTCAATGCTGGACCCGTTTATTTTTCCGGGTAATTCCGATAAATTAGTCGGCAAGCTGGCGGATCTGAAGATAGAGTTCTGGGACGCTGCGCTTGACGAACTGACCGAAGTGGTTGATATTATTGGTGAAGGAGATGATTACGGAACTCAGCAGTCACAACTGATAAGTCCCGAGCATTTCAGGGATTACTATAAGCCTCATTTTGTAAGGGTTCTTAAGTTTATTAAAGAAAAAGCCCCCAATGCAAAATTGATGTTTCATTCATGTGGCAATGTCAGGCCTATTATCCCCGACTTTATTGAGATGGGAGTTGATATTCTGAATCCGATTCATATTACTGCAGCAGGAATGGAGCCAAAACAATTGAAAAAAGATTTCGGAGATTCCATAGTTTTTTGGGGAGGGGGTATTGATACTCAGAATGTATTACCATCAGGTACTCAGGAAGAAGTAAAAGATGATGTTCGTCGTAATATTGAGGCTCTGGCACCAGGCGGTGGATTTGTCTTTAATACGGTGCACAATATACAGGCCGAGGTGCCACCGGAGAATATAATGGCTATGTGGAATACCTTGCAGGAATATGGGAAATACCGGTAGGAATCTTGAATTGATAGATAATATCAACAAAATATAAATGAAAATAAATTACTTGTACAACAGTGGAAAAAATATCAATTTATTCTAAAAATTTATAAAATATTATTATGAAACGAAGAAATTTTATCAAAACAACGGCGATGACCAATGCGGGAATCATCGCAGTTCCTACCATTCTCACGGGAGCAGAATGGAAAGGCGCTAATGACAGGGTAAATGTTGCTGTAATAGGTATAAGAGGAATGGGACAATCACATATTCAATCTTATCAAAAGTTGGAAAATGTGGAGGTTGCGGCTCTTTGTGATGTAGACGAAAATCTTTTTGCAGAGCGGGTTAAAAAACTTTTTACCGATAAAAATTTGCGAAAACCGAAGTTATATACCGACATGCGTAAGCTTTTTGAGGACAAATCAATTGATGCCGTTTCAGTTGTTACACCTAATCACTGGCATGCACTTGCGGGTGTATGGGCAATCCAGGCTGGCAAACATGCAAGTATTGAAAAACCATCCTGTCATACTATTTGGGAAGGTAAACAATTACGTGAAGCAGCAAGGAAATATAACAGGGTTGTTCAGGACGGGGCTGAACAGAGGAGTAATCCCTGCGCACAGTCTGCTGTTCAGTTTATGAGGGACGGTAAGCTGGGCGAGGTTTATATGGCAAAAGGGATATGTTACAAGTGGCGTGACTCAATCGGGGAATATCCGGACGGTTACATGGATGAAGATGAAAAATTTGCCTTTACCGTAAATAGTAATTCCTGGATAGGACCTTATACAAAAGAATATATGAGCAAAGTCGATTATGATATGTGGCTGGGGCCTGCACCGCAAAGGCCATTTAACCGTAACCGTTTTCATTATAACTGGCATTGGCACTGGGATTATGGAAATGGCGATATGGGTAACCAGGGAGTTCATGAGATGGATATAGCAAGATGGGGGCTGGGCGTGACTGTACCGACCAAGGTAAGTGCAGTAGGCGGTCACATGATGTTTGATGATGCCCAGGAAACACCTAATGTTTTGA
>CAZTAL010000050.1:0-10105 GCA_964611525.1 uncultured Prolixibacteraceae bacterium | reverse complement strand
TCGTTGGCAATATTATCATCCTGATAAGAGATTGCTTAAAAGAGGGGGCAAAAGTAATACTTTTTTTGATAATAAAGAAAGCGTAAAATTTTTAATTTCCCATATTTTTACAATGATTCCATCTTACCAGAAAATTGGAATCCTTCTTGATTTAATGGTTGTCCTGCTCTGACATCTTAAAATGATCTCCGGTTTTATCTACAATTATTTTATACCACCAATCGGGATAACCCGGCTGAAGCGGAGCAGTTGTAATTCCGGTTACAGTACGTTCAAATTCACCGTTTTTTTCCTTCTTGATATTACCATCAATATATTTAACTAAAAGGTATTGACCGAGTTCTTTCCAACGGCGTGTCATATTATTTGCCTCGTTAACCGAATATTGTGTTATAAATTCACGGGCTTTCTTTGTTCCTTCAGAATTACACAAATCTTTTGCAACCTTGTCAATAAACGGAACATAAGTTACAAAGTTATTTTCAAGTTCATTTTGCACTATTTTAATGTCTTCTATCATGTGATTATAGCGAAGATAGGCCAGATTTGACACCAGATTAAATGTCCAGAATGCCGAGGTCGGACTATAAGTAAGCATGTCACCGTTACCTTCGGCAAAACATTCCGGAATTTCAGTAATGCCACAATACATGGGTACATAACAGGTACTATAGCTATCATCAACCCCAAACCAGATAATTCCGCCAACCGGATCAGGGAGCCACTTGCGACTTTGTGTTACAAATGAAAAACCCGTTTGCTGGGTAGATGTAGCTCTTTCATTGATATATGTCACAGAGTCAACTTCCCATGTTAAGGGTCTCCAACGATAAGGTAATTCAAACGGACCTGCACCGATATCTTTTGTCATGTCAAGACCTGTTCCCTCAAAGTGATCGCGCATCAGACCCATTACATCCTGTACTGTAAGTTTTTTATCAGGTTTTATCCAGAGAGGCATTCTGTTAGTGGGGAAATTATTATCCCCTCCACGCTCGATATTTCCTTTAGCGTAGTCATAATATTTTTCCATTCCGGTTGTCACCTTGTTAAAAGCCGACCAAACCCGGGCTTCGCAGAAACGGGCACCGCTAAAATCGACAGGTGCGTACACATCAGAAAAACTGAAATCCTTATTTGTTCCTGTATACCAGCCTTTTTCCCGTGCAAATGAAATAACATCATCAGAATAAAGGCAATTTCCAGGATCATTTAGCGGAAATGTGGTTATCCGTGCCTGATTTGCATGTCCGCTGATATAACCGTCGGGCACTCTCACAGCAACCCAGACTGCTCCTTTTTGATCCTCGCCTTTACCTATCATTTCAAGTATCCATACCTCTTTCGGATCAGAAATAGAGAATGACTCTCCTGAGCTATAATAACCGTAATCATCCACCAGTCCGGTCATGATTTCAATAGCCTCCCGGGCAGTTTTTGCCCTTTGCAGAGTTACATAAATTAAACTTCCGTAATCCATTATTGCATCACTCTGACCGCTTAATTCATTTCTCCCCCCGAAGGTAGTTTCGCCTATAGCGACCTGAAATTCATTTATATTTCCGACTACACTATAAGTATGGGAAACCTGAGGAATTTGTCCGAGATATTTCCCCGTATCCCATTCATAAATATCGCGCATAGCCCCTTCAGGATAATCTAGGGCGGGCTGATAATACAATTCGCCGTATAATGTATGTGAATCGGCAGCGTAAGTGATCATTGTAGATCCGTCAGCTGAAGCTCCCCTGGTAATTAAAAAATTTGTACATCCGTTAGAAATATCGGCACTAATAATAAGTAATAATACAATCCATATCCCGATTGTCAATTTTATTTTCTTCATACTTTTAATTTTAATAAATATATTTTTTATCACTGTCTTATGGGGTATACTATTAACTCTTATTTTTTAATTACACCGCAATTAATGACACAGTTAAAGATACCTAATCATGTATGTTTTTAGCCCGATAACTATTTTTCCGCGGACAGTAGTAAATTTATTTTTTACCATTACAGTAGTGATTTTATATACCAATTTAATTCTTCCGGATAATATAACCCCCGGATGGATGACAAATATATAACCTTAAAATATAAAATGAAAATATATTACAGTTCCACATTGCACGCCACTAAGTGAAATATTTATACACATCACGGTACTTTATTACAATCCCACTTTTTTAGGCGTTAAGGCCGCAAAAGTTACCAACGTGTTATTAGCTTTAAAAAAGACAATATTTCCCGCGAACCGATTTTTTTCAAGCTTGCCCTGAAAAAACGTAGTGTTCTTACTATTAATATTCTTGCTTTTGTGGTCAAAATATTTTTAACTGCCTTATGTAACTCTTTATTTATAGGTGTTACAGAAGTAATAATTTTTATCCGACTTTTAAAAACTTATTTGGTACTGGCTTGTCAAGGTTAGAGTATTATTAATTCGGAGCGTTAAAAAATGATTATTATCAAACTTTGCTAAGAAAAGGTCACGGTAGTCAAGTGTGGGCATAGAATAATCTCTGTCATATAATCATTATCTTCTGAAGGAAGCTTCATACATACTTCTGTTTCCTTTTAAATCAGTAACAGTTAATTTAAGATTATGCATTATATTCATTTCAAATCTTTCTTCATCAAAATAATGTATTAACAGATTACTTTTTGCATCATATTCGAAAAGTGCCCATTTGTCATCCAATACCCCTTCAAAAGAACTGATGCCGGATAATTCATCCTTTATCCCGAAGCATATTCGTGAATCTTCAGTAAGCTCTGATTTATTTCTAATACTAAGAGGTACTATTTTGGGGGGAACAGTATCAATTGCCACTGCAAAATTTCCAAAAGTTCTTGTGTAGCCTGTAACCCAGCCATTTTTATAATATCCCCCTACAGCAGATAAATCTCCTGTAATGGTATCTACTTCAACCAACAACGCTTTACGTTGAAATCTTTTTTCAATAGGACTAGTTTGAATGGATAATTTCATTCTTTTATGCAGGGGCACCGTTTTTTTGTGAACAACATGAATACCGGAAATGCATTTTTGCATTGCGGGACGTTTTTTATACCTGAATTTTAAATCCTTGTATAAAGATTCTTTAGGAAATTCAATTATTATACTGTCTGCTAAAAACGTGTTATTTTGATTATAACTCATAAACTTGCTGAATTTATTCTGGTTGTATTCGATCTGTCTGAATATACTCCTCACTGAAAAAGCCAAAACAGACGTATTTCCGTTTATATCTCTGATCTCAATCCTTACATCATGAAGCTTCCCATCATCCATATTAGATACCCCTTTTTCGCGTAAATATTTATATATTCCCATGCGATTTCCAGGATCAAGCCATGTTTTGTGGTACCGCCTTCGGCTGTATATATATTCTTCATAGTCAATATGACTGTTCAGATAGCGTGTTTCATCAAAAGAAAAACGGTCCATTTGAAAGGCATAGTACAATTCATCATCTATTGTCAGCTCGATTGAATATACTCCGCATTTATTAATGGATCCGTTGAAAAAATCATTGACCTGTACAGCAAATCCAATCTCTCCGAAAACAGGAATAACAGGTCTTTCCAACTGGTAACGACCATCATAAAATATAACGGGGTATACCTTTTTTTCCGAGGCGAATTCTACATGCGAACCGGAACTCAAAGGTGAAATCATTAATGAAAATATTTTTGGAGGTATATTATCATTTACCGTAAAGTTATATTTAAGGGGATTTAAAATTTCCTGTGTATATGAATCACGGATCTCGAAATGCAAATGGGGACCGCCTGAGCTGCCGGAATTTCCGCTATAGCCGATAAGGTCATCCTTAATGACGGGAAATGTATTTACAGGTACTTGTATATCAATACGAAATGATCTTCTCCGGTATTGAATACTTTCTACATAGCGGTCAATATCACTCCTGAAGCGGCTCAAATGACCATATACCGATGTTGTACCATTCGTATGTGTTATATAAATTGCCCTGCCATAACCAGAGGGTGAGACAACTATACGGGAAATATACCCCACTGCAACAGAATAAACAGGAATTCCCGTAACTCCCTGTGTTTTTATATCGATACCTGAATGGAAATGATTATTTCTTAGTTCTGCGAAACTCCCGCTTAGCAATATTGGAATTTTTAAGGGATCGGAATAATATTTTACCTGGGCAAAAATATAAAACGGTAAAAAAAATAAGTATATAATTAAAAAGGCATATTTTCTCATCTGTAAAAATTTTTTTAACAGAACACAAAATAATGGAGCACAAATTACGCTAATTTAGATATATGTATCATTATTTTTTTCATTTTGTTGTAAACATTTTTTCAATAACCTAAAAATATTAACTTTGTCAATTAATTGCAGCTAAAATGACCGACGAAGACAGTTTGCTTCTGAATGATTTGAAAGTTAATGTAGAGAGGTTATTTCATGAATTCGATAAAATGAAAGTCTCGAACAAAATACTTGAAAGCAAGGTAGCTATTTTAAAACAGAAGATTACCCTGCTTGAACAGGAAAAAACTGAACTTGGCAGGGAAAATAAAAATATAAAAATTGCCAACCAGATTCTTGCAGGTTCTGATAAGAACAGGGAGGCAAAAAATAAAATAAATATTATTGTACGGGAAATTGATAAATGTATAGCATTACTTAATAAGTGATGAAACGTGAATAAGGATCAACTAAGAATAAATATAAGGATAGAAGGGAGGACGTATCCTCTTAATATCGACAGAAAAGATGAAGAGAGACACCGTTTGGCTGCAAAAACGGTTAATGAAACAGTTAATAAATATAGAGAACTTTTCAGGGATAAAGATCCACAGGACATATTGGCAATGGCAGCATTTCAAATTGCGCTCAACCATAATGAACTGATTCAGCGTGAAGAAAATAATTTTTTCATCGAAGAATTGCGGAACTTAAATGATGATATAGCGGATTTTATAAAAGAGAAGATCGGAAAGTAAAGTAACATATTAGATTACATATAATTTATCAATGACCCGTATTAAATTACTTTAGTTATACACTGTAGTGATTTATTACGGGTTTGTTATTATTAATAAAATAAAATAAAAATAATGAATTGGATACAAATATTAATAGGTACCGTGACAGGTTTTTTCGTAGGAGGGGTATTGGCTTATTTTTTTTGGGATAATACCCTGAAAAAGAAAAAAAGGCAGATTATAGATGAAGCAGAAAGTGAAGGGGAAGTACTGAAAAAGGATAAAATGCTGCAGGCCAAAGAAAAATTTCTGCAACTGAAAGGAGAACACGAAAAGTATATTCAAGAAAAAAATTCCAAAATCAGCCAACTGGAAAATAAACTGAACCAAAGGGAAAATTCAGTTAATCAGCGACGTGAAGATTTGCAGAAAAAAATTAAGGAATTCGAGATCACAAAAAAAGAAACGGAAGCAATTCGTGACAACCTAAATATGCAATTGCAGCGTGTGGAAAATAAGAGAGAAGAGCTGGATAAATTACACCGCCAAAATCTTGAAAAACTTGAACAAATTTCAGGATTATCGGCTGAACAGGCTAAGGAACAACTAGTTGAGTCACTTAAGGAAGAGGCAAAATCAGAAGCAGTAGCCTATATTAATGAAATTATGGAGGAAGCTAAACAAACTGCAAATAAAGAGGCCAAAAAAATTGTGGTAAAATCTATACAAAGAGTAGCTACTGAAACATCAATAGAAAATGCAGTTACTATCTTCCACATTGAAAGTGATGAGATTAAAGGCCGTATTATTGGACGTGAGGGACGAAATATTCGCGCACTGGAAGCAGCAACCGGCGTAGAAATAGTAGTTGATGATACACCGGAAGCCATTGTACTTTCTGCTTTTGACCCTGTAAGGCGTGAAATAGCCCGGCTTGCCCTCCATCAGTTGATTACTGACGGACGCATTCACCCTGCACGCATAGAAGAAGTAGTTGAAAAAGTAAAAAAACAGGTGGAAGAAGAGGTGATTGAAACAGGGAAACGAACTGCTATCGATCTTGGAATACATGGTTTGCATCCGGAGTTAACCAGACTGATAGGTAAAATGAAATATCGTTCTTCATACGGACAGAATTTATTACAGCACTCCCGTGAAGTTGCTAATCTGTGTGCTATAATGGCTTCTGAATTGGATTTAAATCCGAAAAAGGCCAGACGTGCCGGTTTGTTGCACGATATAGGGAAAGTACCGGACGATGAACCTGAATTACCCCATGCTATCCTTGGCATGAAATTGGCAGAAAAATATAAAGAAAAGCCTGATATTATTAATGCAATAGGTGCACATCACGATGAAATTGAAATGCAAACTCTGCTTTCTCCCATAGTCCAGGTATGTGATGCTATCTCCGGTGCCCGACCGGGTGCGCGCAGAGAAGTGGTGGAATCTTATATCAAACGTCTGAAAGACCTTGAAGATTTGGCTTTATCATATCCCGGGGTTACAAAAACATATGCTATACAAGCAGGACGTGAATTGAGAGTGATAGTCGGAGCAGATAAAATGAATGATCAGGAAACTGAACAACTTTCTTTTGATATTTCAAAACGAATCCAGGATGAAATGACTTATCCGGGTCAGATAAAAATAACAGTAATCAGAGAAACCAGGGTTGTCAGTTATGCCAAATAAAAATTAACTTACCCTAAGAGTAATCAAAAATACCCCTTAGGGTAAGAAACTCTGCCGGTTGAAAACCGACATATCCCTAAAAATTTCTATTCTTCCTTTTTTTCTTTACGGACTTTTTCCAGTTCCTTTTCCATAAATGAAAGTTGGTCTTTCAGGGTACGGACTTCATTTTCGAGAAATGTTTCATCGGATGCCGGTATATAGTCATCGGGGTATTGCCTGAAAGGGTTTCCCCAGCGGAAGCCAAAACCTCTTCCCCAGCCGGGTCCTCGCCCGAATCCATAACCCCTTCCGTATCCAAAACCTCTTCTCTGAGTTACACGTGTGTTTCCTGTACACCGGCCAAGCTGTCTGCCGGTCATAGGACCTGCACCTTCTGGTCCTGTTCTGTCAAATCCTGGCATAATTACCTCCTTTAAATTAATTAATTTTTCATTTTTCTGTCACCCCTGCCATGGCCAAAACCACCGGCCAAATTTTGCAAATTGGTCGACTGGCATACAGGACATTTAAGGAGTGAACTGTTTATTCTTATCTTAAAAATATTTCCACAATTAAGGCAACGAATAATATTATTTCTGAAATATATGTTGCCACCTTCAATTATCAATACTTTACCATTGACTAAACTATCAGCAATTTTTTTCCTGGCAATTACTACAAGCCGGGAAAATGTAGAACGTGAAATCTGCATTTCTTCAGCCGCTTCTTCATGAGAGTAACCTTGATGATCAGCTAAACGGACAGCTTCATATTCATCTATCGTTAACCGGTTCTGAAGCAATGATCTTGCAGACACCCCCACGGGTTTAAACTCAGTAAAGAGTGGAGGTTCATATACAAATCTGTTTCGTCTTGGCCTAGGCATTATTGTATTTAATATAAAAGTACAATTCAAATATAATGCACCTATGTGTAAAATGCAAATGTTTTATAAATTTTTTTAATAGATTTTAATATTGAGCCTTTTTTAAAAAGTGGAAAGACAATATACGGTAATTTAATTGGAGTCCATTTAAACTAACATAGATAAAATTGGGGACAAGTGATAAATCTATAAAATATTAAAAAACAATTATTCAAAATGAATATCTCCGAAATATTCCGGACGGTGATAATCAGGATTTTTGGTCTTTACTGGTTTCCATGTAACAAAATGAGGTTCGGAGGTATCATCACCGCACTTGTAAAGATTGCCCCTGGCTTTCAGGCCACTGAAGGTCTTTAATTTACTGTATGTAAAACATTCAATGGGTATTCGTATCATCATTTCCCATTCAAAACCCCCTGTCTTTTCTTCGAAAGGTTCATTACCTAAAGTAGATTTGACTATAATTTTTTGAATTAATTCCGGATCTACATATTTTCTATTGTGTCTTCCATGGCCATAACCTACTTTTATTGTACCGATACAGTTGAATTCAAAATTGTAATAATTGTGTTCTACTGGAGAAATGAAAAATTCCACACAACTGTCTTTATGAACATTACCATTTATATTAGTCTCTCTGGCCAAAATATGTTTTTCATTGACATAATACTTAAGCCATATCTCATTTTTTACATGTGCTATACGGAATTCTACTTTAGGCCGGTATTGAAAATCACCCCAGTTTAAATTATTTATTGAGTGTATAATTGACTCCTGTTCCAGCAAATGTTCCGCTTTGGATAAATTAACTGGTCTTGATAACTTAATTTCATTAACAAACAGTTGTTCCATAATCATATTTTTTTTGTAAAGTTAATAATTTAGGTAATACTGCTTAGCCTTTGTTAACCAAATATTTTTTTTGCAGTGAACTCAGCTATTAATTATTAAGTGATAAATTTTCTAAGTAAAAAAATTGAAGTTCTTTTCATCCAAATTATATTTGGGTAATTTTTTACTGAACTTTGTTTGCAACGAATGGGGAAATTAGAATTTATAATTACTTTAGCTCAACATCGGTACTTGGGTAACGTGTTTATGCCTTATCTTATAAGGAAGAAAGAAAATTTCTACTCGCTTGAAACAATTGTTAATTCGTCTAATTTAAATAATATAAACTACAAGTTCCAGCCGTATGAAGAAAAATTGGTAAAGATTATAGGAAAATACAGCGAGAGAAATTTGATGAAAAAATTCTCCCGTGCAGAAAAAGTCACAGATTTTTTTTCTGATCTTAATCCAGACTATTTTCAAAAATATATTTCCCCCTTTATAAATAAATGCATGTTTGAGGCTATCAATATTTTAATGGTTAGTCCGGTAAGACTGTTTAATAAGAAAGCAAAATATTCAAATCTGCATTCTGACGATGAAATTCAGGTACAACCGTTTTTTGCAAGGCCTGTTTTTTTCTTTCAGCGGACGAAAACCGAAACGCGTTATCAGTTAAAAATTTTTATAAATGACAAAAAATTTGCTCTTAACAAGAGTAATATCAAAATAATTACCAATAACCCATGCCTTTTTTTGCACAATTCCCATCTTATATCTTTTGAGAAACTGGATTCAAAAAAACTGGTACCATTTATGAATAAGGAATATGTTTCCATTCCGCATTCCATGGAAGATAGATATTATGCCGGTTTTATAAAAAAAGCTATCAGGAATTTTGACGTTAAATCTGAAGGATTTCAAATAATTGAAGGCGGTACAAAGAAGTCTGCTTTACTTGCTTTGGAATACAATCTGAATTTTGAGCCCTGTCTTGCATTATATTTTTATTATAACGATGAATATTTTCCTCTGAATTCACCTAAAAGAGTCATAGTAAAGTTTCAGAAAAAAAATAATGAATATGTTTTCATAAAAACATGCCGTGATCAGGAATGGGAAAAAGATGTATTAAAAAAAATTTCCGAAACAGGATTAAAAGAGAAAAACGGATTTTTCTCCCTGCCGTCCATGGAATTGCTTAACAAAGAAGATGCTTTATATTATTTTATTAACTGGCTTAATAAAAACAAGCCACTTCTGAATAAAAAGGATATCGGCTTTAAGCAGGAAAAACTTTCCAATAAATATTTTACGGGCGAACACCAGTTGTCAGTGAAGCCTGAACTATCGGGAGACTGGTTCGATGTATATGCTACAGTAACATTTGGTGAATTCAGTTTTCCTTTTATAAGGCTGAAAAAGCACATATTAAACGATATTCGTGAATTTGAGCTGCCTAATGGGGAAATAGCCATAATTCCTGAGGAGTGGTTTGCCCGTTATAAGGATTTAATGTCTTTTGCACAAAGGCAGGGGGAGAGACTTCAGTTCAGGAAAAGTCATTACCCTTTGATCAGACATATATTGCAACCAGCCGATCATTCCATAATCAATGCTTTAAACCGGTTGTCAGGAGCAGGAATTTCCACAAAATTACCTGGCGGGTTAAATGCAACATTACGTAATTATCAAAAAGAAGGCTTTAATTGGCTATACAGATTATATAAA
>CAZTAL010000049.1:0-64244 GCA_964611525.1 uncultured Prolixibacteraceae bacterium | reverse complement strand
TATTCTCGTGCAATCTTCCATTAAATACAAAAAACCTCTGTTCCTTAATAATAAGGTAATAATAGAATTATGGTTATCTCAACTAAATAATGCTTCGGCCATTATGGAATTTAACTTTTTGAATGAAAAAAATGAACTGTGTGCAACAGCTCAGCAAAAAGGATTGTTTATTGACGCTAAAACCCTGCGCCCCCATAGACTCACAGAAAAATTCCGCCATGCCTTTGAAAAATTTTTAATAACAGACTAACCTTTTCCCATTTAACCTTTCTACCCTAAGGGGTAATGATTATATCAATACAATACAAATTTTTTATACGGTTAAGTTTTTGGGATATTAAAATTTCCTTTATAAATTTGTACCTGTAAATGCAATGGGGTGCCTCATTATTTAGGGCTGAGATCACACCCAAGGAACCTGATCCGGATAATGCCGGCGAAGGGAGGGCAATAGGGATTTTTCCCACTCCATTGGTTAAAATTTTTAACCAAATTTTTCAAAAATGAAACGGACAAGTATTTTGCTGCTTTTGCAGTTATTGTTTATTGCTGCTTACGGGCAATATTCACTAAAAGGACAAGTAACGGGGAAAGAAGAAACTCTGGCCGGAGCAAGTGTAGTAATAAAAAATACATTTTACGGTGTATCTTCCGGAAGGAATGGAAAATTCGAGTTTAAGAACCTTAATGAAGGTATTTACGATTTAATTGTATCATTCATAGGTTATGAAAATAAAGAAGTAAGTGTGCAAATACCTACTGATGAAGAAATTGTGATTAAAATGGAACCTATGACAGTCATGACTGGAGAAGTTATTGTTGAGGCTACAAGGGCTAAAGATAAAACCCCCGTAGCATACACTGACATTTCCGGAGAAGAAATAAATAATAAAAATATGGGAAAGGATATTCCATATCTTTTGCAACTGACACCATCATTTGTTACAACTTCAGACGCAGGCGCAGGTGTCGGATATACAAATTTCCGTATTCGTGGCACTGACCTAAACCGCATTAATATCACGATAAACGGCATACCTCTGAATGATGCCGAATCACATGGTACATGGTTCGTTGATCAACCTGATCTTGCCTCATCACTTGAAAACGTACAAATTCAGCGTGGGGTCGGGACTTCTACCAACGGTGCTGCTGCCTTTGGTGCTACTATTAACCTGCAGACCAATACGCTCAATAAGGATGCCCTGGCCGAATATAAAACAGCAGCAGGATCTTTTAATACATTTAAAAATACTGCTTCTGTGGGTACGGGACTCATTGACGGAAAGTTCACACTCAATGCCCGCCTGTCAAAAATATCATCGGACGGTTTTATCGACCGTGCATTTTCAGACCTGAAATCATTTTTTGTATCAGGGGGCTTTTATTCAGAAAATGCTGTACTTAAAGTTAATGTATTCTCCGGACTGGAGAAAACTTATCAATCATGGTGGGGTGTGCCTTCGGTCAGACTTAACAACGATATGGAAGGAATGCTGAGATACCAAAACCACTGGCTTTTTTCGGCTGAAGAAACTCAACATATGATCAACTCTCACAGCAGGACTTATAACTATTATACCTATGAAAACCAGATCGACTGGTATCAACAGGATCACTACCAGCTACATTATTCACATAAATTTAGTAATAAGCTCAACCTGAATTCATCACTCCATTACACAAGAGGTAAAGGATACTATGAAAATTATAAGCCGGAGGAAGATTTGGCAGATTACCGGTTATCAGAAATCACCATCGGACAGGAAACAGTGGAATCAACTGATCTGATTAACCGTAAATGGCTTGATAATCATTTTTACGGACTAACTTTGTCAGTTAACTACAGAAAAGAAAACAGTGATCTTGTCTTTGGAGGGGGCTGGAATACTTATGACGGTAATCATTATGGTAACGTTATCTGGGCACAATTCCTTGGCGAAGGAGATCCTGATCATGAATGGTACCGTAACAACGGACTAAAAAAAGACCTTAACCTTTACGGAAAATATAACTTCTCGATATTTGAAAATGTAAATCTTTTTGCCGATATACAGTACAGAAGAATTGACTACCGTATTGAAGGAGATGATGATGATCTGAGGGATATCTCCATGGAACATGAATTCAACTTCATTAATCCTAAATTGGGAGTCTTCTTCCAACCGTCACCTAACCATGAAATGTATCTCTCATTTTCAACTGCTAATCGTGAGCCTAACAGGGTAGCCTATACAGATATAGACCCCGAAGATGATCCTCCCGTTCATGAAACCCTTTACGATACAGAACTGGGATACAAGTTTAAATCAACTACATTTACGGGAAGTGCCAATTTTTATTATATGGACTATAATAATCAACTTGTTCTAACGGGTGAAATAAATAATGTCGGTAATCCGATAATGGTAAATGTAAAAAATAGTTTACGGTCAGGCATAGAGCTGCAGGCAGGTATTAAAATTTTACGTAATCTTGAATGGCAAAGTAATGCCACTTTTAGTCAGAATAAAATTAAAAATTTCACAGAACATGTAGATAACTGGGATACCGGAAAACAGGATTCGTTTCGTATGGGAACCGTTGATATCTCTTTTTCACCTAATATAATAGCTAAAAGCAGTTTAAGGTATGAACCTGTATCAGGGCTGAATTTCCACTTTATCTCTTCATATGTAGGTAAACAGTATATAGATAACACCTCCAGTGAGGAGCGTATGCTGGATGCTTATTTTATTAATAACCTTAAAATAGATTACTCTTTAAGCCTAGGTATTTTTGATGAGATTGTATTCAATCTGATGATAAACAATCTGCTTAACGAAGAATACGAAACCAATGCCTGGGTATATTCATATTTACTTGGCGGTGAGCGGTACAAAATGGACGGTTATTTTCCACAGGCTGGTATTCATTATATGTTCGGAATTGATTTCAAATTTTGAAGAATCACTTTGCCTTCAATTTCAACCAACAAATCATCCCTGCAAATATCTGCAATAATATAAACAACAGGTAAATCGCCGAAATAGCTCTTAAAAGTTTTTTTTATCGCAGAAAAATCCTTGCGGTTTTTTACATATACCCTCGAATGTCCATATACCGGTTCAATATTATTATCAGAAAATCTTGAAAGTACAAGTGGGGAGTACAACCTCTTTATATTTTCAATTGTTACACGGGTTTGTTCAGCAGGATCATTTATCCCTACCGTTTTTTCTCCTCTTATAGAGGCTGTTCCTGATATTAGCAGTAATTTATTACCAAATAATTCCAGGTAACGGGCACGCTCAAACTTTGGGGTTTCTTTCCTTGTAAAATCATCGCCCGCCAAAACATTTCCACTGTAATCGTGTGCAGGAACCTGACTGGGATTATCAACAGGTACTGAATTTGCGATATTTGAATTAATAGCAATGAACTCAATTATAACGCCGCCACGATTCATGCCAATGCCGGTTGCAGCGGGGTAACCTGTTATGTCAAAGTAATCCGCATAAAAATCAGATCTGACATTATTAAATTCCTGATAGCGCTGTTTATTATCATCAAATCCCAGTATATCCTCCACATAGTTCCATTGACGAACTATTGAATTTACAGGGAACCCATTACTTTTCAATAAGTTTTTAAAAGTGGAAAAAGCAAATTCTGCATTTTCCCTGCAACTTTTACCTGATGCTGCTTGTATATTGCCTATCAAAATTTCAGTACCCTCACGCCTGAAAAGCATAGCTATACTATTTTGTCCCGGGATATAAAAAGAATTCCAAGATGAGTCATCATAATAAAATGCCTCTACCAGCACTTTGCAGGTTAAGGGAGGCTGGGCAATTACACTTTTTATTACAGGCGTTGTAAAACGATCTGAAAGCAATTCATTTATTATTACCTGCAGTTCATGATAACTGTTATCAGAAGATGTGTCTGCAAAAAAATTCAGCTTAAAAATCTTCTTCCCTTCATTAATCTGGTCTAACTGCCCTAAACAGTCAGATAACTGATCTACAAGTGATGCTCTGCTCCGGCTTGGTTTTATATAAATACGATCTCCGCCTAAAAAATACATAATATTATTCTTCCATATCTTTTAATATCTGCTCAACCTGCTCATTTGTTTTTGTAAGTTTATCCTTACAAATCTTTAAAAGGATTGAAACCCTTTTTACTTTTTCAGCAAGTTCATCTACATCAAAATCTTCATTTTCAATTTTCCCAAGGATGTCTTCAATCTCTGTAATTGCTTCCTTGTAGTTTAATTCTTTCGTTGTCATTCTATTCTTTTATTGCGATTTTGCTTATTACCTTACCATCTGAAAATCTGGTTTCTATTTCATCTTTAACATTAAGCCGCTGTGCTGATTTTACAATTTTATCTTTGAACAAAGTAATGGTATACCCGCGTTTTAAAATATTAACCGGATCGAGCAGTCTGGCTGACTTTTGATTTGAATTAATTCTCTCCTGTTCTTTGGCCATAAAACGGACGGAATGTATTCTCAAACTATCTCGGAGCCTGTTGTATTTATATGATTGCTCGGAAAAATATTTTTTCAGAACTCCGGCTAAATTACTACTTTTCCGCATAAGAATCGTTTCCTTCTCATTGTACCAAACAGACATTGCTGCATGGAGTTTGTGTTTCAAATTATTTAATTTATATTTATTATTGAAAGAAAACCGGTTTATGTCATGCTGCAATTTGTTACTTTTTCTTACAAGACAGTCATTACTCTTACCGATAAATTTATTGACAAAATTATATAAATTGTTCGTAATTTTCCCTAATTGGTCATATTTTGCTTCTATAGCCATGCCGCTTTGATGAACAATGTTTTCTTTCATTTCCATTAAACTTTCATAGAAACGCTCTGCACCGCTAATAAAAAATTCAGCCACTGCTGTTGGTGTTTTAAGACGGGTATGTGCAACCATATCAATAATAGTATCATCTTTTTCATGGCCTATTCCGGTAATAACCGGTAAGGGGAACTGGGTGACATTCAATGCCAGTTCATAACTATCAAAGCAACTCAGGTCGGCAACTGCTCCCCCACCACGTATAATTGCAACAACATCGAATAATTCTTCATTACCATATATGCGTTCCAGTGCATTAATAATAGACGGTTCAGCTTCGGGTCCCTGCATATAGGCTTCGAAAAGACATGTATAAAATTTAAACCCACGCGGATTATTATTCAGATGGCTGATAAAATCCTGATATCCGGCCGCCGTCTTTGAAGAAATTACTGCAATCCGCTGTGGCACAAAGGGTAATGCCAATTCCTTGTTCATGTCAAATACCCTTTCTGATTTAAGCCTGTCAATAATCTCTTTCCTCTGTAAAGCAATGTCTCCAACAGTATATGCCGGTTCAATATCTTTAATATTAAGGCTCAATCCGTAAACGGGATGAAAATCAACCGTGACCAACACCATAATTTTTAAACCCTCTGTAAAAATGCGTCCCGTGGATGCCTCAAAATAAGGCTTAAGCATACGATATGTATATGACCATATTATAGCCCTTGCGCGTGCAACTGTTTCATTGCCCTTTCTCTCTGCAAGTTCCATATAACAATGTCCGTTACGATTTTCTTTCATTTCACTGATCTCAGCCTTAACCCAAACAGTTTCGGGAAGTATTTCGTTCAGGGCATCTCTGATCTTTGTGTTAAGTTCGAAAAGTGTAATATTCTGTTCCATCCGTTCAAGGATTTATCCTGATTTTTACTGTCTCTTTTGTATTTTCTGAAATTATTTGAATAAGTAATATACCATGTTGTAATTTGTTAACCCCACGGAAAATAATTCTTGAAGCGTCAGGCTTGGTCTCCTGCCTGAGTATCTTTCCATCGAGTGAATAAAAAGTAATCTGGACTTGCCCCAAAGCTGTTCTTCTTTGTTTTTGCAGTATTAAATATTCATCTGCCGGATTGGGATATACCAACCAATTAGCCTGTGCTTTATAATGTTCTAATACTGTAGTTTTTAATATTTGATCTGCAATCATCATGTCGGGAATTCCAAAACCTAGAAGAGAATCAGGACTATTGTATAAGTGGGCGCTTTTTTCAACAGCCTGTTTAATCTGATAGGCAGTAGCATTCGGATTAGCCTGCCATAAGCATGCAACTATCCCTGCCATTACAGGTGATGAATAAGATGTACCGTTCCCTGTTCCGAAAGTTCCGTTGCTTTTTTGAACCACAGTATTCCACCCCATTGCCACAACATTTGGTTTAATTTCACCATCAGAAGCAGGACCGAAAGATGTGAAAGGGGCCACAACACCCTCTTTATTTACAGCTCCTACACCCATAACACTATCACCGTCAGAGGGAGCAATGATATATTTCCATTCGTTGTTATTATTCCCTTCATTCCCTGCACTTGCAAATACCAAAATACCTCGTGAAGCTGCAATATTGGCAGCTCTCGTGACCCTTGTGGTATGACCATCCATGTCGGAATAAGTATGATTCATAGTAGAATCATCAAAAATAAAATATCCCAGTGAGGAATTGATTATATCAACTCCCACGCTATCAGCAAATTCAGCACCAGCTACCCAATTATCCTCCTCAATTAGAAACTCAGAATTAACATCTTCAGTTATTAAAAGCCAGTAAGAAGCTTTAGGGGCAGTTCCGATCAACTGACCATGTTTATTACCTGCCATAATGGAGAGAACGCTCATTCCATGATAATTATTTTTGTAAACATCTGAACCGGGATGAACGAAATCTTTCGTGCCCAAAACCCGACCGTCGTACCACAGGCTGTCAAAAGCCGGATATTGATCAGCTTTATAGAATCCTGCATCCAAAACAGCAATATGCATATTTTGTCCTTTATAATCCTGGTTATGCAAAAACTGACCGTTAATCTGACTTATCTGGTATGATGACATTCCGTATAAAGTTGTGTCAATCTCCAACAATTGGCCCGGTGCAAAAGGATCAATAAACTTATTAATCGCACTTTTATTATTTATGGTACTTTTTGTCATCTCAACTTCACTTACGAAATCAAGTTTCATTGCCTTTTCAGGGAAACTGTCTCTGTCAGTTCTTACAGTTATTCCATTTAGCCATTTCGATGAATGTACGAGTTCAGCATCCAGGTCTAAAACCTGTTTAATATATTGAGGATTTACCGGAAGATCAATGGAATCAATAGCAATATTCTGTCTTTCCCTCCTTTCAAGTGCACGCTGAGAAAGGAAATCTTCAGGAAAAAGCAAAGAATAAGGAGTGCCTGCTTTATCAATAAAAGAGACCCAATAACATGACTGTCCCCATGTTAATGTTGACTGTAATAATATTAAAAGAATTATTCCCTTAAATAATAATCTATTCATAATGTTGCCCACTTACATGGTTTGAGCATTTATAATGTGAACTTATTATTACTTTTTTCTGACAGATAGTTTCACACCCTCACTGCTTCGAGCCATATACAACCTAAAAATCGAAAAAATTTATTAAAGATATAAATAACACGCCACTATTGGAAATACTCGTTTCATCACATTATTATTGTTTATTTTAATGGCATGAGATGGAACTCTTCATATATCAATGATAGTACATGACTCGCTTCAAAATTTTTCACACTGGTTGAGGCTACTCCTTCAAATCTTTTTATTGTGCTTTTCAATATTAAGGCACACTAAAAACTTCATAACTATCCCACTTCAGATATTTAGGTTACAAAATAATAAATTATTATTACATATACATCATTGTCGTTTCATGATATATTCCATCGGATTTTGAATGAATTTTTCAGGATCGGGTATTGAATGCCTGTTATTTTCAAGTTGCAGCATATACAGGTTATCTATGCTGTCGCGTACCTTGGGATTTAACAATTTGCCTTTATCATATTTCAGCGTATAAAGCAAGCCGCCTTCTTCGTTATAATACTTCCATTCCCCATCCCGCAAGTTATTCAGATAATTGGCTTCCATTTCTATCCTACCGTTTTTGAAACGAACCAGACAAAGACCGTTACGCATATTATTGCTGTACTTGCACTGCATATAAGGTTCACCTGTCTTATAAAATGCCTGGTACTTGCCTTCCTTATCACCATCATTCCATTCAGTCTCTGAAAAAATCTCACCCGAAGGATAATATTTGCGGGAAACTCCGTGTTTTTTGCCGTTAACAAAATTTTCTTCTGAAATTATTGTATTATCAGAAAAATAAGTCCATTTTCCTTCCTTTTTCTCATTAAAATAATGACCTTCGGAGATTTTGTCACCCCTCTTATCAAAAAATATCACGAAAGCAGAATCTGTATCTTCTATGTAATGTATTTTTGCTTTGACCTGTCCCGACTCGTAATACCGGGTCCAACTACCCACAGGCTTATCATTTTTAAATTCACCTTTATAAATCAAAGTGCCGTCCTGATATTTTTTTTGCCATTGTCCCTGGCGCAAACCATTAGCATCAATTTGATTTATCTGTGAAAATGTTGTTAAGGGAAAACAGATAATAAAAAAAATTAATAAATGCCTCATAATTTTTTTTTAAAAATAAACTAAAATGAAATTCTTTTAGGGTTCTACATTATAATTCCACTTTAAATATTCAGATATAAAAGGTAGTATAATGTTGTATCAACACATAAAAACACGAAAAAAGCCCCACTCATAAAAGCAGGGCAAAAATCACTTTATCTGAAGAGGTTATGTGGATAACTATTTCCCACATCCATTCAAGTTTTTAATTCTGTGTGTTAAAAGTTCTTTTGCATTACGAATATACTTTCATCTTTCAATTACATACTTATTATATTCCTTACTTGACTTCTTCGAAATCAACATCGGTCACCTCACCATCATCTTTTGAATCATCACCGGAAGAACCAGACTGTTTGCCACTACCCTGCTGCTGATTCTGTTGGCCGCCCTGAGGCCCCTGTTGCTGACCGCCTTGTGCCTGTGAAGCATTGTACATTTCCTGCGAAGCTGCCGAAAATACAGTGTTCAACTCATTCATGGCAGAATCTATAGCAGCCAGATCCTGATTCTTGTGAGCTTCTTTCAATTTAGCCAATGCATCCTCAATTGGTTTTTTCTTATCAGCAGGAATTTTATCACCATAATCTTTCAGCTGTTTTTCTGTCTGGAAGATCAGACTATCGGCCTGATTTAATTTATCGGCCTTCTCTTTAGCTTGCTTATCGGCTTCAGCATTGGCTTCAGCCTCCTCTTTCATGCGTTTAATCTCATCTTCCGACAATCCTGAAGAAGCTTCAATACGTATTGATTGAGATTTACCCGTTGCTTTATCCTTAGCATTCACATGCAATATTCCGTTGGCATCAATATCAAAAGTTACCTCGATTTGTGGTACGCCACG
This sequence comes from uncultured Prolixibacteraceae bacterium, assembly GCA_964611525.1. Taxonomy (GTDB): domain Bacteria; phylum Bacteroidota; class Bacteroidia; order Bacteroidales; family Prolixibacteraceae; genus JAAYJR01. The sequence goes on along the minus strand of CAZTAL010000049.1, from coordinate 54,864 downwards.
AGGAGCAGGAGGAATACCATCGAGATGGAATCTTCCTATTGTTTTATTACCGGATGCCATCGGTCTTTCACCCTGAAGTACGTGAATCTCAACAGATGGCTGATTATCTGCGGCAGTTGTAAATGTTTCTGACTTTTTGGTAGGGATAGTAGTGTTAGCTTCAATAAGCTTTGTCATTACTCCACCCATTGTTTCAATTCCCAGAGAAAGCGGAGTGACATCAAGCAGCAACACATCTTTAACTTCCCCTGTCAGCACACCTCCCTGTATAGCTGCGCCAACAGCTACTACTTCATCCGGATTAACTCCTTTCGAAGGGTTCTTACCAAAGAAATTCTTTACTTTTTCCTGAATTGCAGGGATACGGGTAGATCCGCCTACAAGTATCACTTCGTCAATATCACTGGCGGTCATTCCCGCACTTTTAAGTGCTTTCTTACAAGGTTCTATAGTAGCATTGAAAAGCGAATCAGTTAATTGTTCAAATTTTGACCTTGAAAGTTTTTTTACAAGATGTTTAGGTATGCCGTCAACTGGCATAATATATGGCAGATTGATCTCGGTTTGTGTTGAACTGGAAAGTTCTATCTTGGCTTTTTCAGCAGCCTCTTTAAGTCTCTGTAATGCCATAGAATCACGTTTCAGATCAACACCCTCGTCTTTCTTAAATTCTTCTGCCAGCCAGTCAATGATCACCTGATCGAAGTCATCACCACCAAGGTGAGTATCACCATCAGTTGACTTAACCTCAAAGACGCCGTCGCCCAATTCCAAGATAGAAATATCAAAAGTTCCTCCTCCCAAATCGAAAACGGCAATCTTCATATCTTTCTCCATCTTGTCCAGACCATAAGCAAGAGAAGCGGCAGTAGGTTCGTTGATTATCCTCCTGACTTTCAATCCTGCTATTTCTCCAGCCTCTTTAGTTGCCTGCCTCTGTGAATCACTAAAATATGCAGGTACCGTGATTACCGCTTCGTTAACTTCCTGACCAAGATAATCTTCAGCTGTTTTTTTCATTTTTTGCAAAATCATTGCCGAAATTTCCTGCGGAGAATATTTGCGGTCGTCAATTTGTACTCTCGGTGTATTATTATCACCCTTTACAACTTTAAAAGGCACACGGTTGATTTCTTTTGTAACCCTGTCGTAGGTTTCCCCCATGAAACGTTTTATTGAAAAAACAGTTTTGTTAGCATTGGTAATTGCCTGCCGTTTCGCAGGATCACCAATTTTACGTTCCCCGTTTTCAACAAAAGCAACAATTGAAGGAGTTGTACGTTTCCCTTCGCTGTTGGGTATTACAACAGGCTCATTAGCTTCCATAACTGCTACACATGAATTGGTAGTTCCTAAGTCTATTCCAATAATTTTTCCCATATTATTATGTATTTCGTTATTTTTTAATTTCGTTTTATTCAGAATTGATTATTATCAATGACTGTGCCACCAAAAATAAAAGTACCTGATGCGAAAATATGACACAGGAAATGGGTATACATGAAAAACAACTGTCAAATCCGGTGACAAAAAGGCAGAAGAAAAAGAAAATACCTGTTACTTAAAATTCAACAGGTTTTATTAAATGGTTCTTCCCAAAAAATTCTAAATTGCGTTCTATATCCGGATTTATAATTACTATCCGTGATATCAAAATTTATTATAGTCTGTCCGAAGAGTCAGATGAATGTCTTACATTTATCCTCATAATGTTCATTTACAATTAGTAAACACACATTTTTCAAGACTATCAGCGAACTTTCCGAAATCAGACTTTTTATTTAACAGACGTAAACTATATAAACTGATAAAAATGACAAAAAGACCTTTAAGACGGGAACCTGAAAAACGTCTTGATTCCCTCGACGCACTGCGTGGATTCGATATGTTCTGGATTACAGGAGGCGGAATGCTGGCAATAGCGGTTTCCAATCTGGCCGGACTTGAATGGCTTGAAATACAAATGCACCATGTTAAATGGGAAGGATTTCGCTTCCTTGACCTTATCTTTCCTCTGTTCATGTTTATTTCAGGAGTAGCTATACCATTTTCAATAACCGCCAAACTGGAAAAAAATATACCACGGAAAAAACTTTTCCGGAAAATATTTAAACGGCTGATTGTATTGATATTGCTGGGTATATTATACAATGGCGCTTTCAGAAAGGCAGGACTTACTGATATAAGGATACCCAGTGTGTTGGGACAAATTGGTATTGCCTACTTTTTTTCAGCACTCATAGTTATGTATTCCCCCTCCTTCCCTGGCAGGTTTATCTGGCTTGCAACTATATTATTAATTATAGGCGTAGTTCAACTGCTTGTTCCTGTGCCAAATGTTGGAGCAGGCGGATTAACTCCAGAAGGTTGCATAAATGGCTATATTGACCGCCTGCTGGTTCCGGGGAAATTATATGGTGGCTCTTTCGATCCCGAAGGTATCTTATGCAGCCTGTCCGCTACAGGTATTACACTCATGGGGACAATAGCGGGACATATCCTTCGTAAAAAACAGACATCCGACTGGCAAAAATTGGGTTATCTTGTATTGGCAGGGGTATCAGAAATATCTCTGGCACTTGTTTTATCAAGCTTTTATCCTATTATTAAAAGTTGCTGGACTTCAACTTTTAATTTGCTGGCGGGGGGAATAAGTTTTCTGCTGCTGTCATTGTTTTATCTTATTATTGATCATTGGGGATTTAAAAGTTGGGCATTCTATTTTCGCGTTATTGGCATGAATTCCATATTTGTTTATATCTTAACACAAATAGTTGATTTTAACCGTATAACGGACTTCTTTCTGGGATGGCTTGCGAAACCTCTGGGCGATAGGGGAAATCTGATAATGATAATTGGCAACCTCATCATCGTCTGGTTAATTCTATTTTATATGTACAGAAAAAAAATATTTTTCAGGGTTTAATAAGGCTGCCCGTAAGACTGGTAAATTGAAAAAGCATGTTATAATATTTAGTAACTGCTGCGGTACACACAGACTGTAAATTCCGTTCCCGGCAACATATACCGGTCATTGGAAACAACACGCAAGGCCAACGCCATATAAATCCGCCAACGTGAATTAAGCTGGGAAAAATATTTAATGTAAGGAACAACATTATGATGAACCGGTCCGTAATCTTCGAGGCTCCGGATATCCATACCGGGCATATATCTGATCCCAAAATTATACTCCGATTTTAAATTAGGATAATAAGTAAGGGAAAATTCTGACTCCAATAACAGCCAGTCATATTTTTTGTATTTATTATAGCTTAAAATGGTACTGAATTTACGGTTCCATTCCGGACGGCAGTATTTGTCATTCTCAAAATTTATATAACCTCCGTAAATAAAATCAGGTTCATAATTAAAATAATTAAAAAACGGTCCAAACTCAAAACGTATACCGTCATACCGCGGTTTGAATTCCGTCAGTTGCCAGTCCGACTCAATATTGACAGGAACCTCCAGAAACATATTCCGATTTAAAAATTCCGACAACCGTTCTGCCTCCCCTGAGGCTGAATAACCTGCTTTACAGTTTCTCCGGTGCTTTATCCTTCCTATTTCCTGTTTTACTTTATCAATCTCTCCCTTAGAAAAAACACGTTGAGGATAATATTTCTTAAGTAAACGTTCAGCCGTAACGAGATGATTTATGTTGATAAGTCTGCCTATACCCCATCCGGCCCTCACATTAAATCCTGCCCTGAATCTACCCTTTACGGCACTTTCCTTATAAGGTGAAGATACCCGATTCGAGTCGACTACCGTGCCCTCAGAATTCTGCCTGTATAAATCAAGTCCCGACCACGCATTAATGCTAACGAGGGTAAAATTCCGATAGTCATAATAGAACCGGCTGTGATAAAATCCTTCCGCCCTGGCCTGCAAACCAAAAAAATTATTATCGGCATTCACAAAGCTTGTTGATGAACTGTCAATAATACTGCCCTTTCCACCGAATAAACCGCCTTCAATCATATATTCCCATTCTTCCTGCTTATAAGTAATAAAATTCCAGTTTCTGTTAACCATCCGGAATTTAAAAGCATTCATCCTGTACTCCTCATAATCGCGGCTTATATCTGTGCGCAATTCTTCCCGTCGGGGTCCTGCTTTATAGACAATACCTGTATTCAGCTCATTTTTTCTATAAATAACCATTCCCGTACTGTCATTTTTTTCATTTGCATCAGAATAAACCGGCAGGAAAATCAAAGCAAGTCCAACAAAAGGAAAAATAAATGATATAATAATGTCTTTAATGCCCGTTTTCATTTAATGCCAAAATAAATAATCCATACAAAACCTCAAATTTAGATTAATAAAAGTTAACCTTTCGTAAATCTCAGAAAAAAATATAAATTACATTTTTCAATAACGTATTAATAAAATATTATTAGATAAAAATAAACTTTTAACTATCTGTGATATAATTAATTACATAGAATATAAACAGAGCCTTCCCCTGAAAGTGGGAATAAAAATGTTATAGATAAAAAAAGAATGTAAGAATATAAAAATTTGTATATCAAAGCGTTGAATTAACATTTTATTAATTATTTTTGAAATTGAGACAACAAAATATACTAATCGTACCAGACTCAAAATACAAATGTAAAATACATTTCCAGGACAGATATTATTTTTAAGTGTACAACAAAACTATTTTGGGGAGATAAAATCCTTTAGCTACTTTTACATTGTAATTTATAATTTAATATCATGTCAGTACAAAGTGAAATAAAAAAGGTTACTACCCATCGCTTATCAGAGATGAAACTGCGGGGTGAAAAAATAGCAATGCTCACTGCATACGATTTCAGTATGGCATCACTGCTTGATGAAGCGGGTATAGACATAATTCTTGTTGGTGATTCCGCCTCAAATGTTATGGCCGGTAACGATACAACACTTCCAATTACCCTTGACCAGATGATTTATCACGGAGCATCAGTAGTGAAGGGTGTCAAGCGGGCACTTGTTGTAGTTGACCTTCCCTTTGGCACTTATCAGGGTAATTCCCGTGAAGCTTTAATATCAGCAATACGGATCATGAAAGAAACTGCGGCAGATGCAGTCAAACTGGAAGGAGGGTACGAAATAATAGAATCAGTTAACCGGATTCTGTCGGCCGGTATACCTATAATGGGACATCTGGGACTCATGCCCCAGTCTATCCATAAATACGGCACTTATACAGTCAGAGCTAAAGACGAAAATGAGGCAAACAAACTTGTCAGTGATGCTAAACTGCTTGAAGAAGCAGGCTGCTTTTCAGTTGTCCTGGAAAAGATTCCTGCAAAACTCGGCCAGAAAGTTGCCAGTGAACTAAAAATACCAGTCATAGGAATAGGTGCCGGTTCGTCAGTAGACGGACAAGTATTGGTAGTTCATGATATGCTGGGAATCACTCAACAATTTTCACCCCGTTTTCTCAGGCGTTACCATAACATTGCCGCCGAAATCAAAGGAGCTGTAAGCACTTACATAAATGATGTTAAATCAATGGATTTCCCTAATGAGAAAGAACAATACTGATAACATATTTTATTAAATTCCGGAGAGGTAGATGCGGTCGATTCCGGCCTTAAAGAAAATGAATTAAATTTATTATGCTTACCGAGGATATTCTGAACTATACTGCCGGATTCATTGACCAAGATAAAATCATTATATACACACATAATATAAGATGTGCAAATAATTTACGAAGATAATCATATTATTGCAGTTAATAAAGCCTGTGGGGAACTTGTCCAGTCTGATATAACGGACGAGAGAACCATTGTTGACGATATGAAAGATTATCTCAAAAAAAAATATAACAAACCAGGCAATGTCTTTCTGGGGCTTCCTCACCGCCTTGACCGGCCTACGAGCGGAGTTGTGATGCTGGCGAAAACCGGTAAGGCTCTTGAGCGCTTAAATAAAATGTTCTCAAGAAGGGGACAAATAAAAAAAACATACTGGGCTGTTGTGAATAAACGTCCCCCAAAATATTCAGACACAATGGAACATTTTCTGAAAAAAAACAAGGTTAAAAACAAAAGTTATGCCTATCAAAAACCAGTTTACGGAGCAAAATATGCACGCCTGACCTATCGTCATGTAGCAAGTCTGGATGAGTACCATCTTCTTGAGATAGATCTCTTTACAGGACGGCATCACCAGATACGGGTTCAACTCGGGACACTGAATATGCGAATAAAGGGTGATATCAAATATGGTTTCCCCAGGACAAACAAAAACAAAGGAATACATCTGCATGCGCGTAAGCTGGAATTTGTTCATCCGGTTAAAAAAAATCAAGTGACTATAATTGCCGACCCCCCCGATGATCCTGTCTGGAATGAATTCCTTAAGATGTTCATAAATAACAAGTTCAGTCCGGTAACTCCCGTTTAAACAAAATCAACATACGAAAACTACTGTTTCCTCGTTAACTAATATTACGAAAACTCTGATAAACAATTAAGGCATTGCGTTTATTAATTGTCATTTTTAAAAAAAGGTTCTGATTTAGAAATTCACTGTAATATGTTAATAAAAAGTTTTCAGCAACAGGAAATATGCCGGATAAGGAAGTAATTTTATGCAAAAATTTTAGAAAAAGAACACTATGAGGCATAATATAATTTGCATAATTTTCCTTCTCATTCCAACAGCTGCTTTTTCACAGCAAAGCAGAATTGACTACATAAATAAATATCAACTTCTTGCCATAGAAGAAATGACAAGAAGCGGAATACCCGCCAGCATAAAAATGGCTCAGGCATGTCTTGAATCAGCCAATGGCAACAGTGAACTTGCCATTAAATCAAATAATCATTTTGGGATTAAATGTAAAAGTAACTGGCGCGGACAAAAGGTTTATTATGATGATGACCGTAAAAATGAATGCTTCAGAAAATACAAATCGGTCGAGGATTCTTACATAGACCACACTAACTTTTTAATGGGAAATGCACGTTATGCATTTCTCTTTCAGCTTCCAAAGGATGACTATAAGGGTTGGGCAAAAGGATTGAAAAAAGCCGGTTATGCAACTGCCCGACATTATGACAAGCGACTAATTGAAATTATTGAGAAATACAAACTCTACCGTCTTGATAACAAGATATCCTATAGATCCTTAGCTGCGTTTGAACAAAGACAAATAAGAAATCCAAACATGTCAGGACATATTAATATAAATCCTTTTAAAGCGCACAAAATAATTACAATAAATGGTCTTGAAGCAGTTGTTGCACGGAAGAGCGATACATATGAAATATTAGCACAGGAATTAGGAATTAATGCATGGGAATTATATAAATTTAACGACCTTGCCGAAGGTCATATACCAAGAGCCAATGAGGTGATCTATATAGAATCAAAAAGAAGAAGAGCAGCACGCACACACTTAACACATACAGTTGAAAAGGGGGAAACCATGCATTATATTTCCCAGTTATACGGCATCAGATTAAGGCCCCTGTACAGGAGGAACGGCATGGACAGGGGACAGGAACCTAAATTAGGGCAGGTAATTTATCTCCGGAAAAGAAAACCCGGAAATTGATTGATTTTCTTATATTTATTATTTTTAAAAGTGACTTTTTTGCTTACTTCTCCCAGTTACAGAAAAAAGTAAGTTGGGTTTATTCATAAAAATGATAACAATAAGAATGCGAAGGACAATAAAGAAAATATTAAAAATTCTCAGAACCTTCTTCCTGTCATTATTTGCTTTAATTATAACATATATGTTTTTTGCTCTCTTATTTTCACTATTGCCAACACATCCACCCGAAAAGTCATGTCTTCCGGTAAAAAATATTTATATAACAAGTAATGGAGTTCATCTTGATATTATTATTCCTGTTGAGGACATAAAAGAAGATTTCATAAAAAAACTGGATATTCTTCCCGGCACAGAATATGTGTCCTTCGGCTGGGGCGATAAAGAATTTTATATTAAAACCCCGGAATGGTCTGATCTGACATTCCCTGTTGCCTTCAGGGCATTATTTCTTAAAAGTAATAGCGCAATGCATGTAACCTGCTATTTTAAATCCTATGACTTCTGGGAAAAAATCAATTTGTGTCAGGAGCAACTCAATACGATGAATGACTATATAGAACACTCATTTAAAAAGACTGAGGATGGCGATTTAAATAAATTATCATTTCCCGGATATACGGCTTATGATAATTTTTATAATTCACATGGAAGTTTTTCCATTTTCAGGACATGCAATGTGTGGACAAACAATGCACTTAAAGAAATTGGAATAAAAACTTCGGTATGGTCACCTTTTACTTTTGGGGTTTTGTATCACTTAAAATAACCGGTAAGAATTCCATCCTCCCAAGAAAATTTTGAAAAGATGGAATCCTGATAGATCAATTTTTTTCTGATTCCTGGAATTCGAGAATGTAATCTTCTACTTCACGCATAGTAAAGCCATAAACTCTTCGTATCCTTCCCAGCCTCTCATTATTGGGTACACCGGAAGGAATACCAAGTTTTTCCTTCAGTTTTTCAGCCGAAATATCATAGATGGCAGCAAGTTCACCAATAGTATGATAACCTTTTATATCCAGAATACGGTCTTCTTCATGTTCCTCATGACTTTCCTGTATTTTTATATCTTCCGGTTTGCTTTCTGCTTCCTGCTTTGTTTCCTGTACCTCATCCAAAACTACCTCCTCGTTCTCTTCCGCTATTCCGGATTCACCAGCCTCTTGTCGAGAAAAATATTCATTACCTCCCTCGCTGGACATCCGTCCGTAGCCCTCACCCTGACGACGAATGGGTTCACCTATTTCAGGCTTCAGGAAAAAAGGAGCTACTGCAATAAGTACACTAATCAGGACAACAGCAGTAACAGTAATATATCTGATCTTTTTGCCGGGTATTAACCTTCTTACCAAACAAACAATAAGTTTCCAATGAAATATAATATGAAGAACAAGTAAAATAACCAGAAAGATACCCGACAACATATGAATAAGACCCCATTCATGACGGTCCAGTCCCCACCATGTTAGGTCTATATTTCTGCCATATTTCTCCCATCGCTCTGAACCGGGAATAAGAATATAACGGATAATGAAACCGATAACTGCAAGCGCAATCATCACTATAAACATTATAATATCTATTGTAATATTTAGTTTATTTCGTGTTACTGGTTTCATATGTAAAAAACTTTAAGTTTGACTCCACTCTAAAAAGTATATTTCATCATCAAATTTCAATAAAAAATAATTGAGCAAGATTTAAAAAATGATATTCAAATATCTACATTTTTTTTTATGTAGCATTTTTGAAATATTTTTGTTTTTAAACTTTTCGAAGCAAGCTCAAGTTTTCAAATTTCAACTACACTTTATTTTACCTGATGCATTCTCCGCTGCTTTCAATAAAGGATAGCCGGCAGGAGATGCAGTAAGCAAGGGATGCGTACCAATCTGTGCGGTTAGCAGTGAGTTAAGTGACATTTTATTTTGAACTATAATGCCGATAGTATTCGTAAGCTCACCTGCTGAAAGTCCGCCATAAACTGCTCCACCCAGAATTACTCCGGATTCTTTCCCCACTATTAATTTAACATACTGTTTATGAGTGTCTTTTAAAGTCCCCGGATGACGATCAATACCTTCGAAAGTACCTGTGACAAAATCAAAATTTTCACTTTTCGCCTGTTTTTCAGTAATACCTGCAACGCCGAAGCCGGTATTTCCTAAAGCTGTAGAAAATATTGAAATAGTCCCTGAAAAAGTTTTAATAGCCGACAGATGGAAAAGGTTCATTCCTGCAATACGTGCCTCAGCACAGGCAGTAGATGCCAGCATAACAGGCGAAGGTTTACGTGTGACAAAATCCCTGTTTTCAGCGCAATCACCCACGGCAAAAACATCTGAGTCCTCAGTCCTCATGTATTCATCAACTTTAATGAATCCTTTGTCACTGACAAGCAATCCTGCCTCTCTGGCAAGAGCAGAATTTGGGTTATATCCCATGGACAAAATAACGGCATCAGCATCTATCACATCTCCATTTTCGAGTTTAACACCTTCAGCCTTACCGCCGTTCCCGACAATTTCAGTTACGCTTGATGATGTCAAAATTTTAACACCACGTTCTTTCAAAAGATCTCTGGCCCGCTCTGAAATATCTTCATCAAATGCCAATCCCAGAATATTAGGAAGTTGTTCAATTAGCGTAACATCTTTACCTGTCTTATTTAATTCATCCGAAATTTCAACTCCAATAAATCCTGCACCTATGGTGACAATCTTTTTAGCACCATCTAATTTATTATGCATCACATCAAGATATGACTTATCCTTAGGTACAGTGAAAACATTATCAAAATCAGATCCTTTTAACCATGATGCTTTTGTAGGAACAGAACCCGTCCCGATTACCAGCTTTTCGTAAGTGATCTCCTTACCGGAACTAAAAACAACACTTTTTTCGTTTAGCTTAATTTCTTTTGCTTCATCCACTATCAACTCAATATCATTCGATTTAAACATTTTCTCAACAGGAAGAATGTCATTGTCTGAGCTTTCAACAGATCCAAAAATGTATGGTATTCCGCATGGAACAAGAGTCTTGGAAAGCAACGTAGCCACAACAAACTTTTTATCAGGATAAACCCTTTTCCCCGTTAAAGCAGCTACAAGTCCTGCAGCACTACTTCCTATCACCAAAACATCTGTAAATGATTTTTCGTTATTCATTCTTTTAAAATTTTATAATTATTTGAAAATAAATTAATTAAACATCAGTGAACACAAATAAATAGTGCTCTCTCATATTCCTTTTTAATCGTATCCTTCGCATTAGTCATTGATTAAAAAATAATATTCTTTTTTAATATTACAACATTTCTTAAAAAATGTTGAAAATAAAAATATATTGCAAAATTAAAGAACAAATGATTAATAATTAATCTATTTTATAAATATTTTAACTATATATTTTTACTACTATCAGGATTCCCCACTTATTATAATATTTCTTGTTATTTTTACCTGTAAAAAACAGACTATTCTGAATGGTGAGCCGGATTTTAAAAGTAGATTAATCTCCTTTTAAAAATTGTCGCGACTGTCAGGATAATAAAATAGTTGTTGGATTATAACCATTTTATGATATGTTATTAATAAAGCAAAAATTAATTTTTTATCCGGATGACAATATAAGATTGATTTATAATTAATAATCAGGATATTACAAAAATAAATTTACTTTTTATAATAAACACTAAATCATTAAATATATAAATGAATACCAGATCAAAAAATATGATCATGAACTTCTGTAGAAACTATGGGAAGAACGCTATAATTTTCATTTTTCCTCTTCTGTATTTTATTGCCGGAAGTTATTTCAGGAATATTATCGGCCCTCTCTCACTCAGAAACTGCGATCCCGAATACACCTATTTCATGAGTGGACTAACCATGTCAGAGGGTGTATTAAAAGTAGCACACATAGACCATCCCGGAACTCCACTCCAGCTGTTCATAGCCGTTGTATTCAAAATAATTTATTTTATACGTTCAGTTGATACCCCTTATCTTGAAGATGTATTTATGCATCCCGATCTTTATCTGTCAATTACTAATCTTACCATAACATTTATCACTGCAATCTTTTTAATTTATGCAGGCAGATATGTTTTTAGCAAAACAAAATCAATTTTATATGCAATACTGATTCAAACAACCCCATTTCTTCCTGTTATATGGTATGACCTTATCGGGCGCATAACGCCTGAACTTATTATGCTTTTCCCAATAATTTGTCTGACATTACTTACAATTAAAACTTTTAATAATGAACAAAAAGACAATTCGTTTATTAATGCCCTGCTCTTTGCCGCAATAACAGGATTCGGACTATCCATAAAATTATCTTTCTTACCGTTTATATTGATACCATTAATTATCCTTAAAGGATGGAAGAAAAAAACTTTATTTATTGCCGGAAGCTTACTGTTCTTTTTTATTATTGCTTTTCCCGTTACACTACAGTTCAACATTTTCTGGAATTGGGTTAAAGCGATCTTTCTACATAGTGGAAAATATGGTGGCGGTGAATCAAATATCGTTGATTTTACTGCCTTACGATCAAATATTGCACAATTAATAAATCTGGAAAAAAAATATTTTTATCTGTTCATTACAATGATTTCCGTTTTTTCAGTATACCTGGTAATCCGAAGAAAAAGATCCGTAAAAAAAATTGTATATCTCAATACTGCCTTAACTGTTACTATTGTAGTGCAACTGCTGATGATCGGGAAACATTATTCCCATCATTATTTTATTCCGGCTCTAATGCTTTCTCCTCTTATGATATTATCAATAATTGAGACAATAAAAAATTTATCTCACAGAAAATTATTAACTATTTCCCTTAATATTATTTTACTACTTTTTATTATTTGGGAAGTGGATTACAACCATCGCTGGTTACACATTAAAACAGAAGCGATTGCTTCCGATGTGGAAGCACGTAAACGCACATGGCATTTCGTTTCTACCCTGGATACTGATAACAACTATAAAATAATTACATCGCATGATTATGGTTCTCCGTTCATCGAATACACCCTCACTTATAGTCTTGCCTGGGCTAGTTTCGAAAAGAAAATAGAATATGCTCCGGTGCTTGATAAGCTTTATCCATACACTTTTAACTATTTTACATGGAATGACAACCTAAATTATTGGGTTAAAAAATTCGATGCCCGGAAGATTATCAATTCAGGAAAAAATATTTATCTCTACATGGAACGTGATGATCAGGAACTATATAACCGTACATTGGCAAAACTTAAAGATGAAAGTGAATCAGGTTTTATTGCTGAAAGAGAACTTTTATTCAGAAATGAAATAAACAAAGATGTTATTTATCAGCTTACCTTAAAACCAGACTCAAACTTAGTCTCAACTGATGATAATCAATAAATACTATTATACTTGCAGAATAATATCATGAGTTCAGTATAAAAATTTTAATTTTTATTGGTTAATACTTTACACCATTTTGTAGATATCTAAAAATCAGTGTGATAACTTTTTTAAATTTGCCTAAAAAATGAGCGAAGCACCTTTTTAGACTAGGTTCATATCATGAATATCAAAGGCTACTATAATAATCATGCAACCAGTAATTTTAATATTCATCTTCTCCCTTTAGCGCCTTATTATAATCGGGTATTTTTATCATTTTGTCATATCCTTCCGGCCAGTGTTTTTTACCGAAAATTTTCCAGTAAGCTTCTTTAGTCATGCTGTCCCAATGTAAAAGCGATGTACGGTATTGAGACATCTGGAACTGGTTAAGCCATATAAATGTAATTAGCAAAACACCCAAAATAGCTCTTAACCATTTTTTGCTGTTCCATACTCTGTCAATAAAAACAGCCAAAGGAATGGCCATCACACCATACATATCAATCATGGGGCGTGAACCGTAACTTCCGCCATACCACCAGCACCACCAACTGTATACAATATATATATTCACTATTATAAATAATATCACCGGAAAAAAAAGTAAAGGTGTCTTCTTCCTCATCCAGATAATTCCTGCAATAGCCAGAACCATTACAGGGGTGTATACAAACCAACCTTTTCTGTAACTAAAAAGACCATCTATTATGTGAGGTTTCAGAAAAAAAAATTTTCCTGCATTCATATATGAATTAAAAATGAAATGTCCGGTTTGCATTTTCCAATAAAGAAGTTGCGGAACCAAAACCAGAAATGCAAAAAATATTGCCAGCAGGATCATTTTCCAATGAATTAACAAACGGTTCTTAAAATCATTTAGAGAGCAAACTCCAATTAAAGCCGGGAAAAATATAACCAGTACATTTACAGGACGGATCAAAACAATAATGCCTGTAAGGAACCCAAGAATCAATGTATTTCCCAATGAGGATTTTTCCGTCCACTTAAGGGAATAAAAAATTAAAACTGTAATAAGAACAAAATTATATACATGCGGCATACCTGGCTCTGAAATCACATAATACATCAGGTTGGTAGCCAACACAACAGTCAACATGGTAATCACAGTGACCACATCCGAAAAATAACCCAACAGGATTTTCCTTAAAAAATACAATCCTGTCGCAAGATAAAAAATAGCAGCCAGAAATATGGATAAGCTGTAAGGACAAGAATATCCGAAAGTAGAAAAACCTGTTAAATGGGCAGCTAAATGTGCCAGTAAAAAAAAGGGAATCCACAAAATAGCCAATCCCATAGTCATACGCAGTATAGGCTTTCCGTTTGGTGCTGTTTGCAACCATATTTTACCTTCAAAATCGTCAGGTAAATCTTTTAAGAACTCAAAATCCAGGTCATTAAAAATGATTACAGCCGGCAAATATGCATAATAGGAAATAACATCATTCTGAATCACATGGTTTTTCCCCCAGCTATCGAGATTCCTACCATACCAGCTACAAATTATAACCACCAGCAATATAGTCCATTTCGACAATCTATTTTTTTGCATACCCTGTTTCATTGTGAGGAAATAATTATTCCAAACGAATTTTAAATTCCGAAATTTCCAGAGAATCCTTGCCCATATTCCATATAAAGGTTGACAATTCAGATTTTATGGTATAGTACCTGGAAAACCAAAAGTCAGCTTTGATCCTCTGTTTTTCTCCCAATCTATTAAAATCGTAACCCATTTTTAATGGATATCCATTCCAATAAATAGTTGAATCGTTTGAAACAATAGTTGCTACAATAGCAGCCTCAATGTTAGGATCATAAATTTTAGCATCAACAGAAACAAAAGCTTTTCTATAATTTACCAGCGTATTATTTTTCAAATTTATCCTTATACCTTTTGAAAATTCTTTTGCCGGAGTCAATAATTGTTTACTGGAATATAGAATTCTCCTTGTACACTTTCTGCTTTTTAAAAAGTAGGCATACTCTTTAAAATCCCACTCACCTTCTAAAAAACACTTATCATAGGCAGAAACTAACTTTAAATTTATCAAAATAAAAAACAAGATAATAATGGAAAATATTCTCCTGAACTGTTTAGATTTTAATGCGGATTTTTGAAACAGATATCCTAGCGGTAATGCAAAAATTGTAGTATATTCTACAAAATTACGGCTCCCGAATCCGCATCCGAAAGAAAAAATAAACCATGAAGAAAAAAGATAAATAAGTCCGGCGAAAATTATTAAAATATAATAACCATTATGCTGTTTTTTATAAATCATATAAAACAGCGCGAAAAATATTATAAAATAAATAGGATTATACGGAAAGAGTCCGTTGTTAGGTGAAAATAAAAATTCAGCAATTTGTGGAGATGCCCAGTTAGAAAAGCCATAACCCTTATAGGGATTGGTAATATAACTTCCCGAAGCATATTTCCAATATAACAATTGTGGTGAAAAAACCATTAAAATAACTACAATAGCCATCAATAAATATTCTGGAATAAAAACTTTCTTTAAACGGTTTTTAAATTCTTTCATCGATTTTATATCCAGCAGAAAGGCCAATCCGATAAAAGCAAGATTAGTTGGCCGGATCAAGACAATCAGAGCACTGGTAAACGCAATCAGAATAAAGTACATGCTTTTATTTCGAGATTCAGTTTCTGAGTAAAACTTCTTTGAAACTAAAAGAAGTGCTGAAAATAAAAAGAAAGAGTAGATATGCGACATCCCTGTAGCATCAATGGTATAATAAATCAGGTTGGTTCCCAGGAAAATGGTAGCGATAGAAAGAAAGGCAATAATTTTGCTGAAATAGTATCGTAAAAACCTCCATAGTAATAATAATCCTGTGAAGGCATAGAACAACGCAGATAAACTCGAAACAAAATGATAAATGCCTGAAAAACCATCTTGTTTCTGCCCCGTTAAATCCACCATAAAATGTATAGCAAAGAAAAAAGGTGATTGTAAAAGAGCTACACCGTATGAGTAACGGGTAACTATTTTGCCCTTTTCATTAATAGTAAATCCTTTTCCTGTTTTTTCAACAATATTTTCCGGTAGATCAGAGGCATCAAATCTGTATATAAATAATGCCGGAGAATAAATATAATAACCTGCCGAATCACTCCACATCTTGCTCCGCCAGTTAAAATACCCGGTATTTTGGTGTCGCTGAATAATTAATAAAGCAAGCACAATAAAGACCCATCCCGAAATTATTTTCCAGCTTATTTTCTTTTGTAACCACCGATTCATGACTTCATGTTAAAATACTTTGTTTATTTTTCACCCACTTGTATTACTGAAAGTCCTGCAAACCGGTGTGTAAAAAAATCGATTAAACGCCAAACAGGAACCAAATGATTATATAGCCGCATTTGGCCATCGGGAATCATTTTTTTCCTAAGGATATTTCCGGAAAAATACCACCCCAAGATTCCGACAAAATTAAAATACCTTGACAGGGTAACACGAAATCCGGTTGACTCCAGCAATTTTTTTAATATTCTTACATTATATCTTCGGTAATGTCCCAACTGTTCATCAAAACCATTATAAAGCCACTTAAAAGCAGGGACTAAAATTATAACTCTTCCTCCTGCACGAAGCATCTTGTAGGCATTTTCAAGAGCCTGGCGGTGATCTTCGATGTGTTCCACAACATTTAGTGTGAAAACTGTGTCAAATTTGCCAATCAAGTCAGGATATTTTTTTTCAATTTTTTTTTCCGATAGATCAATCTGGTGAATTCCTTTTAAACTTGAAAAGCCACGGAATTTATTTTCTAAATCTGAGAAATAACTAATATCAATATCACTAATAGTAATATCCGCTCCATCTTTCACAAAAAATTGTGATATATTGCCAATGCCGCTTCCTATCTCAAGAATATTTCCATGACAATAAGGACGTATAGTCTCGTACATCCACCGGTTAAAATTGTCCGCTGCAGATATTATTTCCAATGTTTCTGTTCCGTATTTTGAATTCTCTGTTAGCTCACTCATATTAATTTATAGATATTGGGCTCTTTTTCATGTTTTCCTTATTATAATATCTTAAAAATAGCTTTAACGACAAAAAATGTTGTATTTTAAAACACACCATAATGCCCTGAGACCATCACGCCAGTTGATTTTTTTCCCCTCTTCGTAAGTGCGGCCGTAATATGAAATTCCAACTTCATAAATTCGTACTCCCGGCACCCTTGCTACTTTTGCCGTAACTTCCGGTTCAAAGCCAAACCGGTTTTCTTTGAGATCGAGATTTTTAATAACCTCTGCACAAAACAGCTTATAACAGGTCTCCATATCGGTAAGGTTCAAATTGGTAAATATATTAGAAACAGTAGTAAGCAACTTATTACCGATAGAATGCCAGAAAAACAATATCCTGTGAGGATTACCGCCCATAAACCGGGAGCCGTAAACTACATCTGCATATCCCTCGGCCACGGGTTTCAACAGATTATTATATTCTCTCGGATCATATTCAAGGTCCGCATCCTGGATCAAAATATAGTCACCCGATGCTTCTGCAATACCCCGGTGCAGGGCAGCTCCCTTGCCCATATTGACGGGCTGATTAAAAAGCTTTAAATTATCTCCCGGATGCTCGTTGATATATTTTTCAATCACTTCGCCGGACTTATCATCAGAGCAGTCATTAACCATGATTATCTCTTTCTTATAACCGAACAAAAGTTGTACACCCAGCAAACGGTCCAAAATGGTCTCTATGGTTTTTTCCTCATTAAAAACCGGAATAATAATTGATAATACCATTCTCGTTTAAATATTTCTGTATAATAAAGTATATCTTTAAGATCCGTCAAAAATAAGCAACTAACTTTAAAAATAATCCATAAAATATTCTTTTTATATTAAAACTGTTATACTGCTTAATCATATACCCTGAAACAGATGCACATTTATAGTTCTGAATCACCGGAAAGATCAATAAACAGTGAGAAAAGATTTGTTTTTTCAGATAATTAACTTAATTTATCAGCCTGAAAACCGTGCAAAGGCAATAAATTAAAATTAACGGCCGTTCCAGGATAAAAATTAATTTTAAAAATGGAGAGAATAGCTATATTTCCCGGGTCGTTTGATCCTTTTACAATCGGACATGAATCAATTGTTAGAAGAAGCCTTTCTCTATACGATAAAATTATAATAATGGTGGGATATAATGCCAATAAAAAATCCTTTTTCCCAATTGAAAAGAGAGTGAAGTGGATCAAACAGGTATTTGAAAATGATAAAAAAATTGAAGTGCAGGTACACGAAGGTTTAACGGTTGACTTCTGTAAGAAAGTAGGGGCAAAATATATTCTGAGGGGACTAAGGACTTCATCCGATTTTGAATATGAAAGGGCAATTGCCCAAGTGAATAAAAAAATGCATCCTGAAATTGAAACTATTTTCCTGCTTACCCTTCCGGAGCACACCCCTGTAAATGCAACAATTATCCGCGATATTGTTTTTCATGGCGGAGATGCAAGTATGTTCCTGCCGTCATGCCTCGATTTAGAAGAATTTAAAAGGGATATTAAAGAATAAAATATTCGTAATGACCAGGTTGTTTCTCTTAATTATTATTATTTCGACAATTAGCCGGACAACCCCTGCTACAGTTATATATCTGAATAATAAGGAATATGCTGGAAAAGATCTTCACTTCTTCAAATATACAGATCCTGTAACTAAAAATAAAATACCGGTTTTTTCTTTAAAAGTTGATCAGAAAGGATGTAGTAAAAAAGAATTAACTGTCAGCAATACTGCCTATGTATTTTGTGATTTTGGAATATATCGCGGGATGCTTTTCCTGGAGCCTGGAAAAACCATTGAGCTTATGATGCCTCCACTTAGGGAAAAATCCTTTGCAGATGAAAAAAATCCTTTTTTTGATCCAGTTGAATTTTGGTTTGCTACAGAATCCGGTAATAATCTGACTGATAAAATTTCGCATTTTGACGCACAGCTAAACAAACTGACTGATAAATTTTTTAACCAGCTCTATTTCAGGCAATCAAAAGAAGCATTCGATTCTATTACTGTTTACATGGATCAAAATTTTGATTTCAAAGAACCGGAAACTTTATATCTCCATAAAAAATTAAAGTTGAAGTCCGTTAAAACAGATGCCTTTCGGCTGGATGCTAAAAAAAACGGGGAATTAATGTCATCTGTAGATTGCAATTTTCATGAACACCCGGCATTCATGGAACTTTTTGATAAACTATATACAAATAAGCTTGGTTTAGAAGCAAAATCCGCTCAATATGATAAAATATATAAAGCAGTAGCCTCTGCTAATACAGCATTCCTTACCGAGTTTATAAAAAATAACTATCTCTTAACTGGAACAATGGTAGAGCTGGCTTTTTTGAAAATGCTGCATGATGGGTATTATTCAGGTGATTTTCCACAGAATGCAATCCTTGAGATAATAGCTTCAGATTATCTTGCGGGTAACACGGATAAGTATATTCGTGAAATATCCTTAAAGGTATTGAAAAAACTGAAGTTTCTTCGTGCTGGTACCACAGCTCCATCTATTTGCCTTGAAAATACTGACGGAGAAGAAGTCTGTACAGGAGGAAACAACAGTAAATTCAAATACCTGATTTTTGCGGATATAGAAATGATGGTGTGCAGGGAACATCTTAAGTATCTCAAAAAAATTGAGGACAAATTCCACAAATATCTTGAAATATACATAATACTTAAAAAAACTGATCTCATTGAAATGAAAATATTTCTTGATAAACAGGATATCCCCGGCGTTCACCTTGTAGATGACAATGGTAAAAATATTGAAAAATACAGAATTAAGTCTTTCCCCGTATGCTTTCTGCTAAATGAAAATCATGAAGTGGTTTTTCCGCAGGCTAAAGCTCCGCTGGACGGCTTTGAACAACAATTCGCTGCTTTTCTTCATTCTGAAAGACAAACATATTAAAAATAAATTAAATTAAGATTTCTTTTAATTTTAAATACTCCTACAATTTATGTTGAAGCTTGGCAGCCCTATAATATTATCTTTTACCCCAACATTGATGGCGGGGCTAAGGATATTACATCCTTAAAACTCCGGAAATAATGCCGAAGTAAAGGAAACTGCACCATGCAAGGGCGTTAGACCAATTGGGAGTTTTTTTGCCCGACATCAGTGATTTCCCGATTAAAATAAAATATGCTCTTTTTAAGTATAAAGTTCAATAATTTGTTTTAAGTTCTCATAGGTATTATCCATAATTTCATTTATTTCTGAAGAGGAGACCCATTTAATAAGGGTAATTCCTTCTTCTACCTGTGGCTTTGCGCAATCCATACATCCGTTGTAACTCATTTCAAACCAATAGGTTTCTTTGAATATCCAACTTGCTTCATTATCAGGATAAGGCAACTTATAAACATGAAATGTTGAGGGGAGGGATTTTACAATCGTCTGTCCCGAAATACCACATTCTTCGGAAACCTCTCTGAGAGCCGCCTCCTCCGGATTTTCTCCTTTGTTGATCTTGCCTTTTGGCAAATCCCATTTGCCGTTTCTAAATATAACAAGCAGATATTTCCCCGAGATAACTGCTCCGCCGGCAGCATCGATATTCAAAAAAACTGAACTGAACAATTTGAAAAATTTTGAAGGCTCAGGGTGGACAAGATATATTTTCATTAAATTATCATCAACAAATGAATTAAACCAATTTCTTATATCTTCTTCAGTACTTTCAATATTAAAGTTTACTAATGGTTCTGGTATTGATTTCAAAGGCGGCCCTATTTTTATCACGCGGTCATTCAGAAAAACTTTATAAATTTGCTTCATATTATAATAATATCCGATTTTATGGAGACAATACAACTTGAAGTTACTAAAAAACTTTTGGAAATAGATACTTTAAAAATTCAACTAACATCTCCCTTCACATGGGCTTCAGGATGGAAATCCCCTATCTATTGCGACAACCGTAAAATTTTATCCTACCCCCAAATCCGCTCATTTATTTGCAATAAGTTTGTTGATATTATCAGGCAGAAGTATCCGCAAGTTGAAACAATAGCCGGCGTAGCCACAGGAGCCATCGCACATGGAGTACTTGTTGCCGATAAACTTGATCTGCCTTTTATTTACGTGCGATCCAAACCTAAAGGTCACGGATTGGAAAATCTCATTGAAGGAGACCTGAAAGAGGGACAGAAAGTTATTGTAATTGAAGACCTTGTTTCTACCGGAGTAAGCAGCTTAAAAGCTGCCGAAACAGTTAATAATTCAGGGGGCAGGGTAATTGGTATGCTTTCCATATTTACATATAATTTTCCGCTTGCAACTGATAATTTCAAAAAAGCGAATATAGAACTGACGCCTTTGAGTAATTATCAGGTACTGTTAGATTTAGCACTTAGATCAGGGAAAATATCTCCCAAGCATATTAAAACACTGATGAAATGGAGAGAGGATCCTGCCCATTGGGGAAATTAATTAATTAAATATGAGTACAGAAAAATACGTGAGTAAGGTAAAACTCATAAATCATAATCAGCAAATAGTGTTCGATTATCTGTCCAATTTCGAAAATCTTTCAGATTATTTAAATTCGGGATTAATTGAAAAAATTTCCAATAAGGTACCTCAGGTCAAAATAACTGATTTTCAATCGGACCGCGACTCATGCAAATTTAACCTTACCGGATTTGGAGTGGCAGAAATTAAAATAGTGAACCGGGAACCTTATAAAACCATAAAAGTTGAAAGTTCCGGCAGCCTGCCGGTAAATCTTACTTTCTGGATTCAACTACTTCCGGTAGATACGTTCCGGACAAAAATGCGCCTTACACTTCACGCTGACCTTAATATGATGGTTAAAATGATTTTAGGCAACCAGCTTGATGATGGAATCAACCAACTGGCAGACAGACTTACCGGCCTGCCTTATAAATAATATTGGATAGTTCTTTATCTTTATTTACCCTCAGGATAAGTGCGCGTACCCTAAGGGAAATAATAAACTAAGGGTAAATAATCAAGGTATCTCTGAAATACCTGTTATATCACAAATTCTATTTCTTTAAACATATATTCAGAAAGAATACCGGAACGTTCTTCAATAATAAGTTGACCGAATGCCCCGATACCCGAAATTCGCCCTTCTATAACCTCATCCCCTTTTTTGAAAAACGACCATATATTTTTACGAAAAAGATTTTCATAATAGACATTATCTATTTCTTCTAATTTTCCTACCCTCAATTTATCATACCAGAAAAAGAATCTTTTTATTAAAGAATTCATGACATCCTCAATTATATAATCCTTTCCCGTAAGTAATTTCAAAGAAACCGGATTGGGCAGGGTGGGACTATAATGGGTCTGATTAAGATTCAGTCCAATTCCTATTACTGAAGCTTCAAGATAATTACCCCGTATCATATTTTCAATCAGTATTCCGGCAATTTTTTGTTCACCTACAAATATATCATTTGGCCATTTTATAGTAATGCCATCAATTTCCTTGCTTAATAAATCGATTAAAGCTAAGCTTGTAATCTTAGAAAGATAAAATTGGTTTTCAGCAGATAAAAAATCGGGAAATATTATTATGCTGGCCAATAAATTCATGCCGGCAGCACTTTCCCAGGTACTTCCTCCCCTACCCCTGCCATTTTCCTGACATAATGCCAAAACGACAGTGCCGTGAACTGCTTTTCCACTGTTGATCATCCTAATGGCATAATTATTGGACGAATCAACTCTAGTTAATATGATAGTATTTTGTTTTACTTTATTCATAATTGGGAAACTAATATTAGCAGGTTATCTTTTCAGACTAAAAAGTTTTATATTGAAACAAATTAAAGTATTGGCTTATCAAAACTAATTAATTATCCTATTTACATTACAAATCACAAACCTAAATGAAACGAACATGTTCTTTTATAATCAAAAAAGAGCACATAAGATGCGAGAACGAACTGCTTCGCCTATCTGATTTAGTCAGGCAGGGTTCCATAGGTTTTCAAATTGTTAACTAATCGATTACAAAAAAAAGTAAAATTTAAAACATATGGAAAATACAAAAAAGAAGTAAGTCAAAAAGTATATCTTTGTAAGGTTAATAGTAATTTATGAACAAAAACACAGAAATTAATAAAAAAATAAAAGAAGCAATTCTGGAAGGAATCAGAAAAATAAAAGGTAAAAATATCACTATAATTGATTTAAATACTATAAAACATACTGAGTGTGGATTTTTTATTATTTGTCACGGCAATTCTTCCACTCAGGTAAGTTCAATTGCACAGTCGGTTGAAGAAAAAATGAAGGAGATGGCCGGTGAAAAGGCACTGCATACCGAAGGTTATAAAAATTCAGTTTGGATTTTACTGGATTTTGGAGATGTTGTTGTACATGTATTCGATGAGAAAACCAGATATTTTTATGATTTGGAAAGTCTTTGGGCAGATGCTAAAATAACCAAAATCAATTCAGAAAATTAGGAATATACAATGGCAGGAAACAATAATGACAGAAAAGTTCCACCCCGCGTACCACTAAATCAGGGGGGTAAAAAAAATAAAGATAACAATAAGGGGCCAAAATTCAATGCTTACTGGATTTATGGTATAATTGCGTTAATATTTATTATTATTCAGTTATATATTAGTCAGAGCAGTAGCCCTGTTCAGACTAACTGGAGTGAGGTGAAATCTACTATGCTTGTTAATAACGATATTGAAAGGATTGTTGTTGTTAACGAGAAAGAGGCAAATATTTATCTTAAAAAAAACAGTCTTAATAAATACGAAGATCAGTTCAGCGAACACTTCAGGCAGCCTGACGAGGCGGGTCCTCATTTTTATTTTAATATAGGTTCTGTAGAAACTTTTGAACGCAATCTGCGTGAAGCTCAGGAAGGTTCGAATGAAGAAATTTTGCCCGAATACAAAGAAGAGCGAAACTGGGCCAGTGAAATTTTATGGACAGTCGGGCCTTTTGTACTGATTATACTTCTCTGGTGGTGGATATTCAGGAGAATGAGCAGGGGTGCCGGAGGAGGAGCCGGCGGAATTTTTAATGTTGGAAAGTCCCAAGCCAAAATATTTGATAAGGATCAGAAAGTATCAACTACTTTTAAAGATGTAGCCGGACTGGCGGAAGCCAAACAGGAAGTGGAAGAAATTGTGGAATTCCTTAAGAGCCCCGATAAATTTACCAAACTAGGCGGAAAGATACCTAAAGGCGCTCTTCTTATTGGTCCACCGGGAACCGGAAAAACATTACTGGCCAGAGCAGTTGCAGGCGAGGCTAATGTTCCCTTCTTTTCCATGTCAGGTTCTGATTTTGTAGAAATGTTTGTTGGTGTGGGTGCTTCGCGTGTAAGAGATCTTTTTAAACAAGCCAAAGATAAAGCACCATGCATTGTATTTATAGATGAAATTGACGCCATTGGCCGTTCACGGGGCAGGAATCCGAACTTTGGTTCCAACGATGAAAGAGAAAATACACTCAACCAGTTGCTTACAGAAATGGACGGCTTCGACACCAACAGCGGAGTAATTATCCTGGCTGCCACAAACCGGGCCGATGTTCTCGACAGGGCGTTGATGCGTGCCGGCCGGTTCGACAGACAAATACACGTTGAACTGCCTGATTTGAAAGAACGTGCTGAAATATTTAAAGTGCACCTCAGACCCTTAAAGCTGGGAGAGGATGTGAAACTGGAATTTCTTGCCAAGCAAACACCGGGTTTCTCCGGCGCCGATATTGCTAATGTATGTAATGAAGCTGCTCTTATTGCTGCCCGTAAAAATCGTGAAGCAGTGACTAAGCAGGACTTTCTGGATGCAGTTGACAGAATTATCGGAGGTCTTGAAAAGAAAAATAAAATTATTTCCAGGGAAGAAAAAAATACCATTGCTTACCATGAGGCAGGTCACGCAACAATAAGCTGGCTGCTTGAACACGCTCATCCTCTTGTCAAAGTAACAATAGTACCGAGAGGAAAAGCGCTCGGCGCTGCATGGTATCTTCCCGAAGAAAGAACAATAACCACTAAAGAACAACTTCTTGACGAAATGTGCTCAGCACTGGGTGGCAGGGCTGCTGAAAAACTTATTTTCGGGAGAATATCTTCAGGAGCTCAAAACGACTTGGAAAAAATCACAAAACAGGCTTATGCTATGGTTAGCTACTTCGGTATGAGCGAAAAAGTTGGAAATGTCAGCTTTTATGATTCAACGGGCCAATCTGATTATAATTTTACGAAGCCTTATAGTGAAAAAACCGCAGAGCTCATTGATGAGGAAGTAAAAAAAATTATCGACGGACAGTATAAACGGGCAAAAAAAATTCTCAAAGAAAATACAGAAGGGCATAAAAAACTGGCAGAAAGATTACTTGAAAGAGAGGTGATATTCAGCGAAGACCTAGAAAGCATATTTGGACGTCGTCCGTGGGAGAAAAAAACAATTGATTTAAATAATAATCAAGAAGATAAAAAAGAAGATAAAAAGGAAGGCGCGGAAACTAATAAAGAGAAGCCTGTAAATAAAAAACCAGGGGAAAACAAAATAGAGGGAAAAAAAAAGAAGGATGAAAAATCTGGAAAAATGGAAAGACAAGAACCAAAAGATGAGAAGAAAGAAGGTAAAAAAAAGTATAAGTCCGAAGCCCAGCCTATTATAAAAGATAAATGAAATTAACATGAAAATTTTATTTATTAAATTTTTACAAAAAGGAATCTCATGGAAAAAGGATGGAAAGAAATTTTTATGACGGCTCATGAATATAAGGCCACTATGGCAAAGGATATTCTTGAAAATAAAGGAATCAAAACGGTAATTTTAAACCAGCATGATTCATCATATAAAACATTCGGCGAATTTGCTGTTTATGTGATGGAAGCAGATTATGAAAGGGCTTCGGAATTCCTAAAAAATTTAAAAAATTGAATAACCTGACCAAACGTTCTCTAACAGGAATTATATATGTTGCCGTAATGCTTGCAGGGGCATCCATTCATCCCCTGCTTTTTGCCATTGTCTTTGCATTATTACTTTTTCTTACGCAGAAAGAATTTTATGAAATAGTGGAAAAAGGAGACAACCAGTGCTACAAAATATCAGGCCTTATTATGGGAATAATATTGTTTGCCGCATGCTTTGGCGCAGTATATGGTTTTTTACCACCAAAATCATGCATTATAATATCTATTTTGGCCATAATATTTATTTTTATTATTGGAATTTTTAAAAATAGCACAAAAACAATTGAACCCACTACTGTAACCTTAACCGGATTCATCTATGTTGCCGTTCCTTTTAGTTTACTGAACTTTATTGTCTTCCCTGAATATCCGGCCAACCAT
This sequence comes from uncultured Prolixibacteraceae bacterium, assembly GCA_964611525.1. Taxonomy (GTDB): domain Bacteria; phylum Bacteroidota; class Bacteroidia; order Bacteroidales; family Prolixibacteraceae; genus JAAYJR01. The sequence goes on along the minus strand of CAZTAL010000049.1, from coordinate 28,482 downwards.
TTATTTAATTCTTCAATTCTGATAGGAATATTCTTCATAACGTGGATTTATGATTCATTTGCCTATCTTGCAGGTTATTTTTTTGGCAAACATAAAATCCATAAAAAAATATCGCCTCAAAAAACGTGGGAAGGGTTTATTGCAGGAGCTGTATTTGCTTTGATAATGGGTATCTTAAATGCTGTTATTATCAAATCCACAACTATAAATGAATGGCTGATTATTGCAGTAATTATTGTTATATTCGGAACTCTGGGAGATTTATTTGAATCAAAGATCAAACGTGAAATAAATATAAAGGATTCGGGTAACATTTTACCGGGACATGGGGGATTACTCGACCGCTTTGACAGTCTGCTGTTTGTTATACCTGTTGTTTATGTGTGGCTGACCCTGTCATAAAATATATTATTATGAAAATTCATAAAGAGGGACATAAAGTTATTCCATGGGCTTTAATAATTCTCGCGGTTATAGATATCATCGCTCTTTCCCTATTAAGCATAAACTGGATTTTTTATTCTGTTATAGCATTATCTGTTATTTCCGCAATTATTATTATTTTCTTTTTCAGGGTTCCTGACCGTCAAATCAAAAAAAACAGACTGCATATTCTTGCACCTGCTGACGGTGAAATTGTAGAAATCCTGAATGAATATGAAAAAGATTATTTCAAAGAAGAACGCATACAGATTTCAATCTTTATGTCAATATTCGACATACACCAAAACCGTGCACCTGTTGACGGCGAAATTGTATATCAGAAATATAAAAGAGGAGCATATTATCCGGCTTTTGTTAAAAAATCATCTGAGAAAAATGAGCGTTGCACTACTGTTTTTAAAATGGAAAACGGCACTGAGATAATGACAACACAAATTGCAGGAACTGTAGCTCAAAGAATCTTAACCTATAAACAAACTGGAGAATTTGCAGAGCAGGGGGAAGAATTCGGATTTATCAGATTTGGATCGCGGGTAGATATATTTTTACCTCCTTCGTTTACGGTAAACGTTAAATTACACCAGAAATCAGTCGGCGGAGTCACTGTTATCGCAACTCAAAAATAAACTGCAAATGCGCAATTTACTGAAGATCCTACCTAATTTGATAACATCGATGAACCTTATATCGGGATCCATTGCCATACTATTTGCAGTTGACGGTCATCTTATCTGGGCAGGATTATTCATTTGCCTTTCTGCTATTTTCGATTTTCTCGATGGACTTGCAGCTCGACTTTTTAAATCATTTTCAAACTTAGGCAGGCAGCTTGATTCATTGGCGGACCTTGTCTCATTCGGACTTGCACCTGCAACCATACTGTTTACATTGCTTGAATTCTCGATGTTTAAAGAAAACCAGCCTATTTATGATATTTCAGCCGCCTGGTACCAATGGCTTATTCTCTTTTCAGTAATGCTAATGCCGGTTCTGGGAGCTATAAGATTAGCCCGTTTCAATACACATGACAGCGGCGAAAATTTTTTCAGGGGACTGCCAATTCCGGCTAACGGACTCTTTTGGGCTTCCATGGGATTGATGCTTGAATTTCCGGAACATAGTGAAATATTCAATATACTATATTCTTCCCGTAATCTTCTTATCCTCGGATTGTTCACATCAGGAATGATGGTTATCAGTCTGCCTATGTTTACACTAAAATTTAAAAATCTGAATTTAAAAGAAAACTGGCATCGTTTCCTTTTCCTGCTGACAGCATTGCTTTTTATTGTATCTCTGAATGTTTACGGACTTGCGCTTGCTATTCTGTTCTATATATTTCTGAATATCCTGTTTTATTTAGCAGGCATAAAACAGTGAAGAATTTATTTCCTGTGCCCAGAAAGATGTTTGCTGCACTATATTACTCGATTCAATATCCCTAATGTTTTTCAGTTCTAAGCTACAATGCACATAAAAATATTTTTCACGGCAAAGGTAATACCTGAAAATCTAAAAAGAAAGTCTATTACATTTCTAAAGACATGAGTCCGGATTAAAACTCTAATATAAGTTCTACTAGAATAAAACTGGCACACAAAGCCATCATAAATAAATCAGTAGGCCAGTCTCCCATAATTCGAAAAAATGTGAGTTCGCTAATCGAAAATGGCAATTTTGAGGCCAAGCATAACGCAATCAGCCGACTCAATGGAGAGCCCCTCTTAGGCTTTGTTGCGAAATAAAGTGAATAAAATAGGCAAAGTTATTTTTGTTTTTAACAAAGCAAAATATTGAGGCATAGCCATAGCTATGGCGAAAAATTTTAATGCAGTAAAAAGCAAAAAGAACAAGACTAAATGTTCAGGTTATTTCGTAATAATGCCTTAGTATGCACGGGAGCTTTTACCTTCAATATAATTAATGAAAGAAGAGTTAACTACGCGGTTACCACCCGGGGTGGGATAATTGCCCGTGAAATACCAGTCGCCAGTATCATTCGGACAAGCTTTATGCAAATTTTCTATCGACTGGTATACTATTTCCAATTCAGATTCGAAGTCAACAGGTTTTAATAATTGAGCAATCTTATCAGAAATCTGTTCAGCCGTAAACGGACGATAGATATCACGTACATAATTGACCATTTCTTCTTTGGGAAGAGCTTCCTGTCCTTTGCATTTTTTATATACTTCCTGAATAACTGATGCGTTCCCGGTTTCTTTTAAAAGTTCAATGGAGGCATTGAAAGCAATAAATTTTCCAAGCCTTGTCATGTCTATTCCGTAACAATCGGGATAGCGTATCTGCGGAGCGGAAGAGACAACAATAATCTTTTTAGGCTTTAAACGGCCAAGTATACTTAAAATACTGTACTTTAAAGTTGTACCACGTACAATAGAATCATCTATTACTACCAGTGTGTCCTTGTTATTGCGAATAACACCGTAAGTGACATCATATACATGAGCAACCAAATCTTCGCGACTTGCATCATCAGCAATAAATGTCCTGAGTTTGACATCCTTTATGGCAATATTTTCCACACGAGGCTCCCGCAAAATGATCTTTTTAATTTCATCATCAGTCAGTGATCCCTTTTTTTTATTTAACCTTTCAATTTCCCATTCTGTAAAATAATTGCGGATGCCCTCAATCAGTCCATAAAAAGCTGTCTCTGAAGTATTAGGGATATAGGAAAAAACCGTATTCTCCAAATCGTATTTAACAGTCCTGAGAATAACAGGACTTATCACTCTGCCCAGCTCTTTTCGTTCACGGTAAATATCTCTGTCACTTCCCCTTGAAAAATATATGCGCTCGAAGGAACAGGAGCTCTTTTTCTGAGGTAAACGTATCACTTTCGTACTTACCTGCCCATCTTTTTTAATAATCAATGCTTCTCCCGGAGAAATTTCATGCACTTCATTCCAATGAACATTCATAGTAGTTTGAATTACAGGGCGTTCAGAGGCAACAACTACAATTTCATCGTTGCAATAATAATGAGCTGTCCGTATACCCCACGGATCACGCAATACAAAAGCATCGCCATGACCTATTAATCCTGCTATAACATAACCTCCGTCCCAATCTTTCGTAGCCCTTTCAAGAATTTTCCGGATATCTAGATTTTTTTCTATTAACGGTGAAATCTCATCATTTTTGTATCCTTCATCTTTATACCGGCGAAACAGCAATTGATTCTCCTCATCGAGAAAATGTCCTACTTTTTCCAATATGGTAACTGTGTCAGTATATGCCTTAGGATGCTGTCCCAGATCCAGAAGCACTTTAAAAAGTTCATCAGTATTTGTAAGATTAAAATTGCCCGCCAGCACCAAGTTTCTCGATTTCCAGTTATTCTGTCTCATAACCGGATGTACAAATTCAATGCTGTTTTTTCCAAAGGTTCCATATCTTAAATGGCCAAGATATAATTCACCTGCAAAAGGGCAATGCTTATAAGCCCATTCGCAGTCTTCAATATCTGTCCCCTGGTATATGGATCTTTTTAAAGATTTTTCAACTTTATCAAAAACATCAAAAATAGGATTTTGATCAATAGACCGGTGCCTGTTAATATACGAGCTACCCGGCTCAAGATGGTCCTTAACACATACAATTCCGGCACCATCCTGACCCCTGTTATGTTGTTTCTCCATAAGCAGATATAGCTTATTGAGACCGTATTTCCAAACACCATATTTTTCTTTAAAGTATGATAAGGGTTTAAGTAATCTTATTAGAGCTATACCACATTCATGCTTAATCTGATCGCTCATAATCTACTTTTTTCAGCAAAGGGAAATCAATGATACCGGGAACTATAAAAGCGCCCGGATAATCTTTTTTAATCTTCTTATAAAGTTTTAATGCTTCGCTTTTAGTTCTGAAGTCGCCTACGCGTACCCTGAAATTAGGTGCGCTATAGATAATGTGAACGTTATAGTTGGGATATAATGATAAAAATTTCACCTTCCTTTCTTTTGCCAACTCCTTTGCATTCATTGCAGAACTAAAAAATATCTCAACAAGATATCCTTCCACTCCATCTCTTTTTTTATTATTTTCAATATGCCACTTAAGCATTTTTTTCACACATGGATCTTGATTGACAGAAAGATCATCAAGAATAGGAATCACTTCATTTTCAGAATATGTATTATTTTCAGGTAATGTTTGGGCATAAGACAGATGTGCACAAACCAAACCTGTTATATAAAGAAAAATTAATTTCATTATCGCAAATTTATTCTTCATTAAGAGCCTCCTCCAACTCAGGCGTAAATTCAAGGTTGTGATACACATTTTGAACATCGTCATCTTCTTCAAGATGTTCAATAAGCTTCATAACCTTTTTTGCCTCTTCCACATCCAGGACATTCGTTGTAGTGGGAATCCGCTGTAAACTCTGACTTTCAGGTTCAATCCCCAGGTCTTCTAATTTTTTGGAAACATTACCGAAGTCCTCAAGCGCAGAAGTAATCTCAATAAAGCCATCATTCTCTTCCATTTCCTCTGCTCCTGCATCTATCATTTCAAGTTCAAATTCTTCCCTGTCAATATTCTTCCCTATGGGAATAATAAATATACCTTTTGTTTCGAAAAGATAAGCTACAGATCCGTTAGTACCCAAATGACCGTTATGCTTTGCAAATATTGCCCTAATATTTCCTACTGTCCGGTTATTATTATCAGACAGACATTCTACAAAAACAGCAATTCCGCCGGGACCATAACCTTCAAAGCTCATCTCCTCAAAATTGGAAGTATCTTTTGATGCTTTACTAATAGCTCTTTCAATTACATCCTTCGACATATTCTGTCCTTTTGCATTCTGAACAGCCAGTCGAAGACGCGGGTTAGCATCAATATCTTCACCTCCTAATTTGGCCGCAACAGTGATCTCTTTAGAAATCTTTGAAAAAATTTTAGACCGTTTGGCATCCACCGCTCCCTTTTTCCTCTTAATTGTTGACCATTTACTGTGTCCTGACATATAAATAGTTTTTTTACCTGAAAATCTAAAATAAAAAACTATTACAATTCTACATTACACGCCGTAGAACTTCATCAAAATCCCACTTTAGATATTCGGGTTTTATTTGACGATAAAAATACAAAAAGTTTTATAAGGGGGAACAAAGTGTTAAGAAGATTACATCAATTTGAGAAGATGTTTTATAAAATGAAATTCGTATCATTTAAATAAACTAACTTTGCTGCCTGTTAAAATATGAAGACAAAAAAGCTTTTCATAGAAACTTATGGCTGTCAGATGAATGTAGCTGACAGTGAGGTAGTTGCAGCTATACTGCAGAAAAAAAATTACAATTTAGTTTTTTCACCCGAAGAAGCCGACGCAGTGTTAATTAATACCTGTTCGGTACGCGAAAACGCCGAACAGCGAATTTGGGGCAGACTTGATCATTATAAATCGCTTAAAAGAAAAAAGAAAAACCTGATAATAGGCGTTCTTGGATGTATGGCTGAACGTGTCGGGGAAAAATTCCTGGAAAAAGGAGTAGCAGATCTGGTAGCCGGCCCTGATGCCTACCGTGACCTACCCTTTCTTATAGAGAAAGTGGAAGGTGGCAATAAAGTTTTCAATATACAACTATCAACTACTGAAACTTATGACAAAATTACCCCAGTACGTATAAATAATAAAGGAATCAGCGGATACGTAAGTATTACACGGGGGTGCAACAATTTTTGCACATACTGCATTGTACCCTATACCAGGGGAAGAGAACGAAGCAGGTCACCGGAGGATATTTTAAATGAAGTAAGGGATATTAAGACAAATAACTATAAGGAAATCACCCTGCTGGGACAAAATGTAAATTCTTATAAATGGCTTTCTGATGAAGAAAATGAACCTGTTCGCTTTTGGAACTTAATTGAGAAAGTAGCTATAATAGCTCCCGGGATGAGAATCAGGTTTACGACATCACACCCTAAGGACATTTCGGACAAACTTTTGTATAAAATGAGCCAGTACTCCAATATTTGCAAGCACATTCACCTCCCTGTGCAATCAGGAAGCTCCAGAATACTAAAACTCATGAATAGAAAATATGACCGGGAGTATTACCTCGACCGTATAGCTGCCATCCGGTCTATTTTACCGGATTGCGGTCTGACAACTGATATATTTACAGGCTTCTGCACTGAAACAGAAGAAGACCACGATCATACCCTTTCTTTGATGGAAGATGTAAAATTTGATATGGCTTTTATGTTCAAATATTCCGAAAGACCGGGTACATATGCTGCCAAATATCTGCCCGATGATATTCCTGAAAAAACAAAACAGCGCCGACTGAAAGAAATAATCGACCTTCAGAACAAGATATCACTAGAAAATAACAAAAATGATATAGGTAAAACATTTACCATTCTTGCAGAAGGCTTATCTAAAAAATCGAATAAAATGCTTTCCGGTCGTACTTCTCAAAATAAAATAACAGTATTTCCAAAAAATAATTATAAGAAAGGGAACTTTGTGGATGTAAGGATAAGTGATTGTACTCAAACAACATTAATAGGAGACGTAATACCATAAAAAATTTATAATTTATGATTTAATACGCCTCACGGAGATACTCTTTGAAAAACTTATAGTTGCATCTTAACTGCCTATATAATAAAATGACTAATTTTCTTATTAGCCAAAATTAAACATGTAAAACAGTTATAAATTTTAATACCGAATTCTTATATTTACAAATAAATTTATAGAATTAAAAAGAATATAAACTATTTAATAATAAATTTTACATAAGTCGATGAATAAAAAGTTTGCCATCTCTTCCACCGAAAAATCTTTAAAATCTTTTATCGATCTACGTTTTGGTAAGTGCGATAATATTTTTTTGTACAATTCCGCTAATGGGGAATACTCCTTTATTGAAAATCCTTATAAAGATACTGATTATAGTGGGGTAAATCTTGTCAGATTACTAAAGAATAAAGGTGTATCAGTAATTATTACAGGAGAGGTTGGACCTCTGGTAAGTGAGTTGCTAAAAAAAGAAAAATTGCAATTGGTTCTTTTGAACGAGGAAAAAATCAGGATAGAAGAAATAATTGCACGTATCAACTCAAAAAATCATGATTAATATAATCCGGGATTCACAAAAGGTATCAAAGCAAGCAAGACAGCCTGTTTATATAGCTTTACGCGATCGATATGGTTATGGGTAAGTAAACCGACAGCACCATTTTTTTGCTTTGAATTTGATTGGCCAAAAACAAGGTCATTGGCTGCACCTAATTCCAATCCTCCTGCAATAAGATGAGCTACTTTTTCAGGTAAAACAAATGACGCCGTACGGGCCTCCCCATATTTGCCGGCTGAATAAATAACAACCCATGCAAATGCTGTCAGATCTTTTTCACCTGCCTGAATACCACCTTCTATAGCTACCCAGTAATCAGCATCGTATATTCTTTTTCTTATATCTTTCACCCTGTTGCGGGCCCCCAGTAATGTTTCGCTGTCAGTTAAAGGTTGATCTGACACACCGGAAGTGGTTTTAATTCCCTCAACATGTACATCCTTAAAATAAACCTTAAAAGCATCCAAAACCGCCTCTATTTTAACAGGATTTTCTGATGCAACAATAACTTTCATATGTTTAAAATTTCACTACTTATTTATATTTACTAATCTTCTTTCTAAATCTCTTATATAGCCTAAAGTCTAAAATGGAAATCTATTATATTTCTACTTTACAGGCCACAATTGGAAATGGTCACTTAAAAAATTTTTCACCTTAGTGACGGCTACTCATTCAAAATTTTTTATTGCGCTTCCCAATATTAACGCGCACTATAAAACTCCATGACAATCCCGCTTTAGATATTCAGGTATAAAATAAACCGATAAAAACATATACTATTTAGTATATTGAATACAATGATTATATTGTATTTATTATTTTCGTCCGTTAAAAATGAAAAATGTTAACAAGAAAAGCAAAATCTGAAGAACTTAATTCAATATTAGATTTTCAACTAGCATTGGCCAGGGAAACTGAAAATATTGAATTAGAGCATTCAACAGTTAAAAAAGGAATAACCGCCGTATTTAAGGATCCCGTCAGGGGCTCCTATTTTGTAGCTATAGAAAAGGGGAAAGTAATAGGATCATTACTTACAACCTACGAATGGAGCGACTGGCGTAACGGAATGATTCTTTGGATACAGTCAGTATATGTAATTCCGAAATTCAGGCGAAAAGGAGTATACAGTTCCCTCTACCTGCATATAAAAAAAATGGTACAGAAAGATACAAAACTTAAAGGTATACGTTTGTATACAGACAAGTCAAATATTGTTGCCAGTAAAGCATATGAAAAATTGGGTATGAATTCAGATCATTACATTACCTTTGAATGGTTGAAATAAAATTATATCGTGAATCTATTCTTAAATAAATTAATAGAAGAAGGAGAACACCAGCAGCAGGATTTTAAATACTGCATAAATGATTCAAAAAAAATTGCAAAATCGCTGGTAGCTTTCGCTAACACTGATGGCGGACGGTTATTAATCGGCGTTAAGGATAACGGAAATATCGCAGGCATAAGCACCGATGAAGAATTCTATATGGTAGAATCGGCAGCAAAGATATTTAGCAATCCCCCAATCTCGTTTAATACCAAGGAATGGAGATCGGATGATAAAACTGTCCTGGAAGTTTCCGTCAGACCCAGTAATAAGAAACCACACTATGCAAAAGACGAAAGCGGCAGATGGATCGCATATACACGTATTGATGATGAGAATGTTTTAACGCACAGAATACAATTAGCGGTTTGGAAAAAAGAAAAAAGCTCAAAAGGCATCTATTTTTCATACTCTGCCGATGAAAAATTTCTTATTGAATATCTGAAAAAAAATCCCGTCATCACCTTTTCTAAATTTATCCACCTTGCACATATTTCAAGGAAAAAGGCAGAGGAAATACTTAGCAATTTTGTAATTATGGAGGTAATAAAAATGAAGTCAACTAAGGAAGGCACAACTTTTATCCTGAATGAAACTTTCGAAAAAGCTAAGCTTAACAGATTTAAATAATCTTAACTAATGTAATCAAAACCTTTTAAATCTAAATTTGTTTTATTGAAAAAGCAAAAAATATTAGTCCGTCTTTATAAACAAAAGTTTGGATTAGTAATATTCATTGTAAAGTCTGATTAATGCAGTAAATGTGTATTTTTACCATCCGAAAATGATCTTTATAAGGACAATTATCTTAACGCGGAAGCTCCTGAAAATGAAAAAATATATGCAGCAGCCGAAGCATATAAGGTAAAGACATTTAAACAAAAATTTAAAACCGGTAAGCCGGAAAATATTATTGCTCGGCAACTAATTTTCATTTCCTATTGTATTTAGCAATAGTTTTTTTATTTTAGACTTCTTTTTAATATTTCATTCTATTTAACGTCTGTCCATTAAATAGAGAGCCTGGAATAGAAAGCTTGTGAAGTCCGAAAAATGTGAGTTTATTATTTCGTAAATGACCATTTTGATGGCAAGCCCTCCTGAATAAATAATGCGGAACGAATGGTTAAATGGATTCTCAAATTATATAAATAATTGATAATTAATTTTTAAATTAAATCAAATTCACATGAAAGAAGCATTAGAGGTTCTTGATAATGTCAGATTAAATTTTTCTCCTTCCGGTTTGCTGCTTCTCAATATTGTAATAGCTTTCGTGATGTTTGGAGTAGCCCTCGATATCAAGGTACAAAATTTCAAAGATGTCATTCTTAAACCTAAATCTGCCCTGACTGGCATATTCTCTCAATTTGTTCTCCTCCCACTGGTTACCTTTTTATTCATTATTGTATTAAAGCCGACACCTACAGTAGCTCTAGGAATGATACTAATCGCATCTTGTCCTGGTGGTAATATATCCAATTTTATGAGTGCCTTGGCCAAAGGGAACATAGCTCTTTCAGTCAGTTTAACAGCGGTAGCCACCTTAGCGGCAACTTTTATGACTCCGCTGAATTTTGCCATTTGGGGAAAACTCTATCTTAACTATTATCAGTCTTCAGGTGCTGGTAATTATCTTGTACCTATTGAAATAAATTTCCTTCAAATGGTACAGACAGTGATTATCCTTTTAGGTATTCCATTGGCACTCGGACTTTTGTTTGCTCATTACTTTCCCAAAATAACACAAAAAATCAAAAAGCCGATAAGACAGGCGTCAATACTGATTTTTATAGGATTTGTAATTATACTCTTATCAGCCAATTTTGATCATTTCATGAATTATATACATATAGTTTTTCTCATAGTACTTATTCATAATGCGCTTGCTCTAAGCACAGGTTTTTCTATAAGCTCAATAATGAGGTTACCCAGAATCGACAGGCGGGCGATCACCATTGAAACCGGAATACAAAATTCAGGACTCGCCCTGGTATTAATGTTCAATCCGAAAATATTCCCGCCCGAACTGGAATTAGGGGGAATGACAATTATCGCTGCATGGTGGGGAGTTTGGCACATCATAAGCGGATTGGCTATTTCGGGATTATGGTCAAGAAAGCCTTTAATCCAGCAAGCTTACAACTAATCTATCCATAAAGCCCCTTGTCATTATCATTCCCGGCCAAAAATATTCATTTATAGATAATTAGAACGTACAGATGATTTGCCGGCTACCTTATATCCGACTCATGTTGTCTGTCAATTTCCCGTATACCCCTTTTGTCAATATATTATTAACTGAATAAATATCGCCTATCCACTTAAATTTTTATTGTTACCCATATCTGACTTTTTTGTAATACATATTTAAACTAGTCGAATGTTAGTTTTCAGTTCATACATATTACCTGGCAAAGCTGTCAAAACATTTTTAAATTCTAGTTCCATCAGTAGTGTAGATATTATACTACCGGGTAATTTAGTTTCTGAGGATATTTGATCAATGAATAGTTTCTCCTTGGTTTTTAGCAAATCGACAATTTTTTTCTCCTCGTCAGTTAGCTCAACAAAAAGTTTAGGTTCTGCTGATTGTTCTTTAAAGGCATTTTCCCATCCCATCAAATATTCGATATCTTCAATGCCCTGTATCAGACCGGCGCCATTTTTAAATATAAGCCGGTTGCATCCACGTGAATAAATATCACTAGAACGACCGGGGAAGGCAAAAACATCACGGTTGTATGACGAAGCAATATCAGCAGTAATAAGTGCACCACCCTTTTCAGCAGATTCAACAACTATAGTTGCATCTGACAATCCTGCAATTATTCTGTTACGCCTTATAAAATTTGTCGGATCTATCTTTGTGTGACTCGGAAAATCAGAAACCAGTCCTCCGTTATGCAACATTCTTCTTGCTACTTCCGAATGAAGTGATGGATAGATTCTATCAAGGCCATGTCCTAACACACCAACAGTAGGAATATTAAATTTAAGTGACCATTTATGGGCACTGATGTCAATACCGTAAGCAAGTCCGCTGACAATCAAAACAGAATAACTTCGCTCGGAAAAATTACGAATTAGCTTTTCACACACCATCCTGCCATATTCAGTAGCATTACGAGTGCCTACAATGCTTAAAACCTTTGGACTATTCAAATCCACCTTTCCTTTCGAATATAAAATTATAGGAGCATCCGCACATGATTTCAGTCTGCGGGGATAATGTTTATCAGAATAAAAAAAGACATCTACGTTATATTTATTTATAAAGAAAAGTTCTCTTTCTGCCTCTCTACATACGTTAGCATTCTTAATACGTCTGGCATTAATTTCTCCGATTCCTGGAATTTTCATAAGTGAATTCAAAGATTCTGAAAAAATTTGCTTTGCACTTCCGCAGTAATCCAGAAGATTTCTTGCCAGAATGCCACCTATTCCCGGAACAAGAGAAAGAGCAATTTTATAAAACAAATCGGATTTCATATACTCAAAATATTTATTGTGTGCTTGTATTTGGTAATTTATATTCCCAAAATATTATAAAGAATAGCTTTCATCCTTACACGGTCTTCTTTGGGGAGTGCCGTAAGGCTGACAGAAGGGTATTCGGCTATTCCACGTCTCGTTTTTATTATGAATGTTAAATCGGTCATTTTCCCAAAAACTGAATTCTCAAATGACACATTATATAAAATTCTTTGAGGAAATTCAATAGCATTAAATTCTGTTTTGCCAAAACGAATTAATTTATAATACCGCAACAATATTTTATTATTTTCATCACTGAATTCAATATATTGATAATCAATAACCTGGAAAAAAAGAAACCACAAAGCAAATACTCCAACTGATGCTAACGCATATATAGTCAAGTCCATTAAAAACAAAATTAATGCAATTATAGCAATCACAAGACTAACCAGGTAAAAAAGCCTCTTGTAAAATACGGTTCTTCCTTTATTTGTAATTATCATAGAGTTCGGTATAAAAACTAAAATTTCTATTTATAAAATTTTTATGTCTTTTGTATATAATTGAAAATCATCTTGACAAATTTTACTAATTTGTCCGAAAAGTGCGCAAAGCGCCTTTTTAGACTAAACTCACCATATTTTTAATAAATAATTAGTGTTCTGCTGAAAAACAAAACGTCTTTTACCTTCTTAAAACCGGATAACAAATTTATTGTAACTTTACCACTAAATCAGCAATAAGGTATGGCAAATTCAAAAATAATATTTAGCCACTCTTTTGAAAAGACCATTAAAGAGTGGATACAAAATTACGATAATAATAAAATTTTTTTGGCTACAGAAGAAAATGTTAACAAGTTATGGGTAAATAATTTTAATATTCTGTTAAATTCTTACAAAATAAAAAAAGTTATTGTTCCTTCTGGAGAAAAAAATAAAAATCTGGATTCGGTAAAAATAATTTGGAAATTCCTTTCCGATTATGGGGCAGACAGGAAATCTATGCTTATCAATATCGGCGGAGGGATGCTTACTGATTTGGCGGGATTTGCTGCTTCTACTTTTAAGCGGGGAATAAATTTCCTTAATGTCCCTACTACACTTTTATCGCAGGTAGACGCCTCAACAGGCGGGAAAACCGGCATTAATTTTAACGGACTTAAAAACGAAATTGGTAGTTTCAGAGAACCGGTTGCAGTGATCATAAATACTGATTTCCTGAAAACTTTAGATCATAAAAATTTTCTTTCCGGGTTTGCAGAAATGATAAAACACGGACTAATAAAGAGTCCTGCACATTTGGAAGAACTGAAAAATTTCGATCTCGACAATGTCGATTATTTATCACTCCAACAAATTATAGCTAATTCTCTGGATATAAAAAAATATTTTGTCGATAAAGATCCAAAAGAAAAAAATATCCGCAAAGCATTAAATTTTGGCCATACAGCCGGACATGCTTTCGAGAGTCTTGCCCTTGAACAAGAGCGATCTGTACTACATGGTTACGCTGTCGCATGGGGAATGATTACTGAACTTTTTTTATCAAAAATTAAATGCGGCTTTGATGAAACTGAACTTAATGAATTAACTAATTGGCTTTTCAGAATATACGGCAGATTCAAGATTGATAAATCCGATTTTGAAAGATTGCTGAATCTGATGATTCACGATAAAAAAAATGAAGCAGAGAGGATTAATTTTTCACTTATTTCGAAGCCGGGACAAATCGAAATCAATAAAAACTGCGAAAAAATTCTAATATTAAGAGCTCTTGACTATTTCAATACATTCCGGACAATGAAATAAACCATTATGAAAAGTATTGTCTACGGATTTTATCTTTGCAATAAAATTCAGGCTGTCAAACTGCTTGCATCTATAAGCAGAAATAATCAGACAAAAATCTTAAATATACCTGTTAAACTATTTTTGCCAGAAAATGAATATATATACGAACAAACTAACTATCATATGGTTTGCTAAGTCTGTGAAAGCAGATAAAAATAAAAATTTAACGAAATGCAATTTATAATTTCAAATAAACAGAAAAAGATCAGCAGTAGTATTGAGCTTCCTGCCTCCAAGAGCATCAGCAACCGGATTTTAATAATTAATGCGCTATGCTCAAATCCTTTTCCGACAGGAAATTTATCAGATAGTGACGATACACAGGTATTGAAAAAAGCGTTGTTTTCAAACGACAAAAAAATTGACATCGGACATGCCGGGACTGCCATGAGATTTCTCACAGCTTTCCTGTCGATGATTCCAGGTGAATGGGAAGTTACCGGTTCAGAAAGAATGAAGCAAAGACCCATAAAAATATTGGTTGATGCTTTAAATCAGCTTGGGGCTAAAATAATATATCTGGAAAAGGAAGGCTATCCACCATTAAAAATTTACGGGTCGCACCTTAAAGGTCAAATTATTGAACTGAATGGCAGTGTATCAAGTCAATATATTTCAGCCCTCCTTATGATAGCTCCTGCTGTTGAGAACGGACTAACCCTGAAAATCACCGGAAATATAACATCAAGCTCATACATCAAACTTACATTAAGTATTATGTCCACATTCGGGATAAAATATGAATGGAGCAGGAATAAAATAATCGTGCCGGAACAAAAATATCTTCCCTTTAAATTTAAGATGGAGGGTGACTGGTCTAGTGCTTCTTATTGGTACCAAATCCTCGCGATGGCAACAAAAGGTGAAATATTTATAAAAAATCTGAACCTTAACAGCATTCAGGGAGATGCCCGGATTACAGAATGGTTTGAACTATTTGGCATAACGTCGACACAAAAAAAACATGGGGTTCTGATATCAAAATCAAAAGAGATAAAACCTGACAACTTGCAGCTCGATTTCATCGAAAATCCGGATATTGCACAAACCATGAGTTGTCTGTGCGTGGCAAAAAAAATACCGTTCCATTTTTACGGATTAAAAACCCTCAAAATAAAGGAAACAGACCGTATTTATGCTCTAAAAAACGAGCTCTTAAAATTTGGCGCAAAACTTAACGAACCAGTCACTGGTGAATTAGAATGGAACGGAACTTCCACTCCCTTACCTACCGAACATACCCCTGTAATCAAAACCTATAACGACCACCGAATGGCACTTTCATTTGCACCTTTGGCACTAGCCGGCAAAAAAATCATTATAGACAATCCGACAGTAGTAGCCAAATCATATCCGCTTTTCTGGAAAGATTTACAAAAAGCAGGATTTAAAATAATTTCCGTAAAATATCCAGATAAATTATAATAATACCTGATAATTTTCCCTGACAAAAAAAATCAAATTAAGATTGTTTATTTGAAATTAGACTACATTGGTAACTTTAGCTTTCTAATCCACAAAAACCAGTAGTAATATCACTTTATCTTTTTGCTTTAAAAAATTTTCTCACTAATTCTGCACATTTCTTCTCAAGAATGCCGCCGACAATTTCAGTTTTAGGATGGAATATATCATTCGTATACTTACTATATCCCCTTTTTTCATCTGTTGCTCCGAATACAATTCTGCCTATCCGTGCCCAGGATAAAGCACCGGCACACATAACACATGGTTCTAAAGTGATATATAAAGTACAATCATCAAGGTACTTTCCTCCGAGATAATTTTCTGCTGCCGTAATAGCTTGCATCTCAGCGTGGGCAGTTACATCGTTCAATGTCTCAGTCAGGTTATGTGCACGAACAATAATTCTATTCTCAGTAACCACGACAGCGCCCACAGGCACCTCCCCTTCATAATAAGCCTTATATGCTTCCTCCAAAGCAATTTTCATATAATATTCATCATTAAATAACTTATTCATACTTAAAAGCATTTAATTTAAAAGAATGAATTTCCTAAAATCTTCTTATTTTCGCAATCAAATCCAAAAAAAAATATCATGTACAGAAATTATACATGTGGTGAATTAAGAATTGATAACATCGGACAAGAGGTTTTACTGGCCGGATGGATCCAACGAATAAGAAATTTAGGAGCTATGAATTTTATTGATTTGCGTGATCGTTATGGGATCACCCAGTTGGTAACTGATGAAAAGACTCCTGAAAAAATTGTCAATACTCTTGAAAAAACGGGAAGGGAGTTTGTAATACAGGCAAAAGGGATAGTACGTGAACGCTCAAGTAAAAACAAAAAAATTTCCACAGGGGATATTGAAATTGAACTAAGTGAATTAAAAATATTAAGTCCTGCAAAAATACCCCCATTTACCATTGAAGATGAAACCGATGGAGGTGATGATATTAGAATGAAATACCGTTATCTTGATCTACGGAGGAACATCGTCAGGAAAAATATTGAATTAAGGGCAAAAATGGCCCATGCTGTCAGAAACTACCTGAATACCAATGGTTTTATAGAAACAGAAACACCTGTACTTATAAAATCTACTCCTGAGGGAGCACGTGATTTTGTTGTTCCATCCAGGATGAGTCCCGGAGAATTTTACGCACTTCCACAATCACCTCAGCTTTTTAAACAATTGCTTATGATTGCCGGATTTGATAAATATTATCAAATAGTGAAATGTTTCAGAGATGAGGACTTGCGTGCTGACCGTCAGCCGGAATTTACCCAGATCGACTGTGAAATGTCTTTCGTTGAACAGGAGGATATTCTTAATATAATCGAAGGATTAACTAAGCATACTTTTAAAGAAGTTCTGAATATTGAAGTGAACGATTTCGAAAAATTATCATATTCGGAAGCTATAGAAAAATATGGAACTGACAAACCTGATGTCCGTTTTAAAATGTTGATTTCCGAAATAACCGGCATTGTGAAAGGAGGCGGGTTCAAAATATTTGATTCTGCAGAATATACAGGTGCCATATGTGCTGAAGGGTGTAGCGATTATTCGCGTAAACAGTTGGATGAACTCACAAATTGGGTTAAGCGCCCACAGATTGGAGCAAAGGGTCTGATTTATATAAAATATAATAAAGATGGAAGTTTAAAATCATCTATCGATAAATTCTATTCAAATGAAGATCTCCGGAACTTGTGTAAAAAATTAAATGCAAAGTCAGGAGATTTAATTTTGATACTTTCCGGAAACAAAATACAAACCTTAAATGCACTCGGTACACTTCGTCTTGAAATGGGCAGCCGGCTTAATCTTCTTAATAAAAAATTGTTTAAGCCTCTATGGGTTGTTGATTTTCCTCTTTTAGAGTGGGATGAAGATGATAAGAGATTTTTTGCCATGCATCACCCCTTTACTTCGCCCAAAATAGAAGATATTGACAAATTAGATACAGATCCGGAAAATGTAAGAGCTAACGCCTATGATCTGGTAATTAATGGAGTTGAAATAGGAGGCGGTTCAGTGAGAATTCACGAACCGGAATTACAATCAAAAATGTTCAAGACATTAGGTTTTACACGTGAAAAGGCTGAAAAACAATTTGGATTTCTGATCAATGCTTTTAAATATGGTGCTCCACCACATGCGGGTATAGCCTTTGGTTTCGACCGGCTTGTATCATTGTTTGCCGGTCTGGATTCTATTCGTGATGTAATTGCATTTCCTAAAAACAATGCAGGAAGAGATGTGATGATAAATTCTCCTTCCCCTATTTCGGATGAGCAATTAAAGGAGCTCTACCTCCAGGTAAAGAAATAACCCTAAAAGTATAACTACCCTTAGGGTTATTTGGGAATATCAAACTATTCAAATCCTTTATCTTTCGACCTCTTTTCTTGATGAATAGTTAATATGTAAAGCTGCAGATTTCCTCAATTCCTGTTTGATGTCAGTTACAATACCCATTTTAGTATTTTCATCCACCTTAAGAGAAGTAATCATTAACGGCCTTTCAGCTTCATCTCTGGCCTCTCTCTCAGCTATGATATAATCTTGTATATCACCAACATTAGCGAATTGATCGTTCAATTGTATACGAGGCGCAACACCGAATGTCTTTTGATATTGCGGCAACGGTTCCCCTACATAAATATAACTAACAAGCGATTTCTTTTCAAGTTTGCTTAATTCTGTTGCTTCAGGCAATCGTAATTTCACCTTGTAGGTAACTTCACGCATGGTTGTACTCACCATAAAGAAGAACAACAGCATAAAAACAATATCAGGCAAAGAAGCCGTTGAAATTGGAGGAACCTCTTTTTTTCCATCTTTTCTAAACTTATGCATAATTAATTCTCTCCTACTTTTTGGGGTTCAGCTTCAGATATTCTTGAAGGATAGATATCGCGAATAGCATTTTGCTGATCAGCATCTAAATCATCATAAGATTTTCCAAACTTTTGCCGGGCTAATTCTTCCCTCAATTCATTAATGGCAGCAACCAGTTCATTTTGAACAGCGATGTATGTACCGTATTTTGTGTCAAGATCATTACGGAGCGAAATAACTCCTTTTGTAACCATCACTTCTCCGAAGTAAGGTATTTGTTCAGGTTCTTTCTCAGGCAAATTCTCTGCGTCATTTGGATTTGCCATGAATTCTTTTGTTCTCTCACGTAAATTTTCTATATCGGCATATTCACCTTCCACTAAAAGTTCGTTATTACGGTTAACCAAAACAACAAATACATTTCTTTCTTTAATTTGTTGATCATCCTGCAGTTGTTCAGCATCAACCCACTGTGGAAGTCTTCTTTCCAATCCGCTGTCAACGTCCATTGTGGTTGTTACCAGGAAAAAAATCAGCAACATAAAAGCAATGTCAGCCAATGATGCAGAAGGTATTTCTGGAACTTTTTTAGCCATAATTAATTTTCCTGTTTTTTACCACGATTAAAATTACTTAAAAACCCGGTTTATTGACGAGAATAGAATAGATAATACTGCTAAAGCAAGTAAAATATACATTGCGTACAAACCGGCATCAACTAGTTTTGCTACTTGTGGTGTAAGTGTTCCGTCATTAATAAACTTCTGTACGCCGATAAACTGTGGAATCGTATCGGAAGCCAAAAGATATGCAAGAACAAAGACTACACCAAGGAACAATATCGATATAAGGCCTTTCTTGGCTGCATTTATATCTGTGACCATATGGAATAATGATGCAAAAATTGCAATTCCGGCACCAATAGCCATAAGTATATAGGCCCAAATTAAGTTGGAATTGATCCAACTCCCCATTGTAGGATCTGCCTCATTTTCGCTAATATTGACCATTAATGAAACAATAAGAATACCAGATACAAGGATGAGGAGCCACAATAGTATGGTAACAATTTTTCCTAATTTAGTCATGGTTCTTCTTATTTTTTCATTTTATGTTTAACCAATAAGTCTAATAATGAAATGGAAGCATCTTCCATATTATTTACTATACTATCAATTTTGGCCACACAGTAGTTGTAAAAAATCTGTAATATAATAGCTACCACAAGGCCGGATACGGTCGTTATCAAAGCAACCTTGATACCTCCTGCCACAAGGGAGGGAGAGATATCACCTGCAACCTCGATAGCATCAAAAGCTCCTATCATACCAATTACAGTACCCATAAATCCAAGCATAGGTGCAAGCGCAATAAACAAGGCAATCCAGCTTAATCCTTTTTCAAGTAATCCTGCCTGAACACCTCCATAAGAAATAATTGACTTCTCTACCACATCAATTCCATGATCTGCCCTGTCGAGTCCCTGATAAAAAATACTAGCCACCGGACCGCGGGTTTTCCTACAAACATCTTTAGCAGCTTCTACACCACCGTTTTCCAAAGCTTGTTCAACGTTAGAAAGTAACTTTTTAGTGTTACTTGTTGCCAGATTAAGATAAAGAACTCTCTCAATGGCAAATGCAAGTCCTAAAATAAGCGCAATCAATACAAATGACATAAAGAAAGGATTACCTTCAATAAATTTTTGTTTTAACTGGCTATGCAGGGACTTACCTTTCTCAGCTGCAGCAGCAGCTTCTTCAACCGGATCAGTAGTAACATCAGCCTGCTCCTGCTGAACATTTGCTGTATCCTGTGTAGCTGCTTCATCCTGAGCAACCGCAGAGTTTGATGCCATAAAAAACAGCATTCCGAATAATGCTATTAACGCGAATAGTCTTTTCATAGTTAATACAAATTTTTAATTAATAATCTCCAAATTTTTTATAATTATACTACATATTTATTTATTTTTTGCCAACAAATAACAACTTTTCAAATGAAATAATCAAATATTATTTCATAAAAAATATGCAAAAGTTCTATTTGTCATACATATTTTTTCTCTCCCCTGCGGAGAGAGGGGGATTCGAACCCCCGGTACCGTCTCCGGTACACACGCTTTCCAGGCGTGCCAGTTAAGCCACTCCTGCACCTCTCCTTATTCCCGGCATGCCATAAATAATAAATGCGCAAAATAATAAAAAAATTACGAAATTTATACAAAACTACAAGAATTATAATTTATAATTTACTATTTATGATTTATTATTTATGCAGCTTTGCGTAAATATTAATGACCTTTAGAAATTAGTAATCTATATGATTTAATATTTATGATTGGGGATTTGTTAATGATACGGCTTCGCAAAAATATTTGACAACATTTATTAACTCATAACCTATTATACGGGAAGAGGTAAAACATATCAAATACCAAATAAATCCCGTGCATTATGTGTGGTTATTTTTGCGACTTCATCAACCGAAATATCATATATTCCCGCTATTTTCTGAGCTACATATACAAGATAAGCACTTTCGTTTCTTCTGCCACGTTTTGGAACAGGGGCCATATAAGGAGAATCTGTTTCAAGCACAAGGCTTTCAATAGTTATACTTCTGATAACATTCTTTAAAATATTATTTTTAAATGTGATCAATCCTCCTATGCCAAGGAAAAATCCAATATCTATTATTTTTTGTGCTTCACCCTGATCCCCTGAAAAACAATGAAAAATACCTCTTAAATCACCATTTTGTTCACTTTTTACAATTTCATATACTTCATCAAATGATTCACGTGTATGAATGACAACCGGGAGCTTCTTTGATTTTGCCAGCTTAATTTGAAACCTGAAAGCCTCTTTCTGCTCCTTAATATAGGTCCTGTCCCAGTATAAATCAATACCTGTCTCTCCAATACCATAAAACTTCCTTTTCCCCACCCAATATTCAATAGCTTGTAATTCCTCTTTATAATCACCTGATACAGAAGTAGGATGAAGCCCCATTAAAGGATATAACAGATGGGGGTAAGAATCAGCTAAATCAGTTAATCTTTTTATTGAAGCAGAATCAATATTCGGAAGAATTATCTTTTTGATATCGTTATCGTATGCATGCTGAACGACTTCATCAACATCATCAATAAATTCTTCCGAATAAATATGTGCATGTGTATCAACGAGCATATCTAAATTTAATATTTTAACAAAAGTATAAAAGTGATTTATTCTGAAAGAACTTTATATTTTATCAATAGATTAAATTTTCAAATATTTAAGATTATGCCCTAAATTAAATTCAACACAATATCCACGGTTTATCTGTACATCACTGAAATCGTCAATCCATGGAACACGAAAAATTATTATTTTTTCAGGCTCTACCATATGCTCAAGGATATTAGTATGCTGATAAACAGAATTCTTCTCATAAAAATCCTAAACTGATACTATTACATCTGCTAGTGCCTTATGAAAAAAAGCCTCTCCTGAACAAGGAAAGGCTTTAATAATTGCTAAAAGGTCATATATTTACATCATTCCGCCCATTCCGGGAGCTCCCCCGGGAGATGGTGGCGGAGTCTTTTCCTCTTTCTCTTCAACAAGCACTACTTCAGTAGTCAGGAGCATACCTGCTATAGAGGCTGCGTTTTCAAGTGCGATACGGGTCACTTTGGCGGGATCAATGACACCTGCTTCATATAATTTCTGAAATTCGTCAAGTCTGGCATTATAACCAAAGTCATCTTTTCCTTCTTTTACTTTCTGAACTATAACAGCCCCCTCTTTCCCTGCATTATCGACGATCTGGCGAAGTGGCTCTTCAATAGCCCGTTTAATAATTTCAACACCGGTTTTTTCATCTTCATTTTCGCACTCAACTTCATTTAGTACATCTATAGCACGAAGGTAACAAACACCTCCACCCGGTACTATTCCTTCTTCAACGGCGGCACGAGTTGCACTTAATGCATCATCGACCCTGTCTTTTTTCTCCTTCATCTCAACCTCAGAAGCGGCTCCCACATATATCACAGCAACACCACCGGCAAGTTTAGCCAGACGTTCCTGAAGTTTTTCCTTGTCATAATCGGAAGTGGTGGTTTCAATTTGTTTTTTAATTTGGGAAACACGTGCGGAAATACTCTTTGCATCACCGGAACCATTAACTATTGTTGTATTTTCCTTATCAATAGTAATCTTTTCAGCCTGCCCTAGCATATCAAGAGTGGCCTGCTCCAGCTTCATACCTTTTTCTTCTGTAATCACAGAACCGCCTGTCAGTATGGCAATATCCTCGAGCATTTCTTTACGACGGTCGCCAAAACCCGGTGCCTTGACAGCACATACTTTCAAGGAACCGCGTAACCTGTTAACAACCAGTGTTGCCAATGCTTCTCCGTCAACATCTTCAGCAATGATCATAAGCGGACGACTGGTCTGTGCGGTGGCTTCCAGGATAGGAAGCAAATCTTTCATGATGCTGATCTTTTTATCATGAATGAGAATATAAGGATTCTCAAGGCTGGCTTCCATCTTTTCTGTATCTGTTACAAAATAAGGTGAAATGTATCCACGATCAAATTGCATACCCTCAACCATATCAACATAGGTATCAGTACCTTTCGATTCTTCTATCGTTATAACACCTTCCTTATGTACTTTCTGCATCGCTTCAGCAATCAGGGCACCAATGGTTTCATCATTATTAGCCGATACTTTCGCTACCGATTCAATCTTTTTATAATCATCACCAATAGTTTGAGCCTGCTCGGAAATATTTTTGACAACCCTTTTAACAGCCTTATCAATGCCACGTTTGAGGTCCATTGGATTTGCACCGGCAGCCACATTTTTCAATCCTACTTTAATAATGGACTGAGCCAAAACCGTAGCTGTTGTAGTACCGTCACCTGCATCATCGCTGGTTTTTGAAGCTACTTCTTTAACCATCTGCGCACCAAGATTCTCGTACGAATCTGAAAGTTCAATTTCCTTTGCAACCGTAACCCCGTCTTTAGTAATTTTAGGAGCACCAAATTTTTTCTCAATAATTACATTACGCCCCCTGGGTCCTAATGTAAACCTTACGGCGTCAGCTAACTGGTCAACGCCTGATTTGAGTTTATCCCGGGCTTCAATGTTAAATTCAATTTCTTTTGCCATTTTATTTTACTTTTTATTTAATAATTATTTAAGCAATATACAACACATCGGATTGCGACATAAGCAAATAATCCTCTCCTTCAATATTTAATTCGGTACCTGAATATTTGCCATATACAACAACATCACCCACTTTTAACTCCATGGGTTCGTCTTTTTTGCCAGTTCCGACCAAGACAACAGTTCCTTGTTGTGGTTTTTCCTTTGCTGAATCAGGAATAATTATTCCACTTTGCGTTTTTTCTTTGGCTTCCTGGGGTTTAACCAGAATTTTACCTGCCAGAATTTTACCTTTTAGTTCTGCCATTGTTTTTCGTTTTTTTTATTAAACATTTATTTTTAAAATCGATAAACAGCCATATCACATTTTGTGCCAATCGGCAGACAGTCATATTTTATAAATAAATATGGACAAAATTTCACTCTAAAAATTAGACTTATAACCTAATTCATTCATAACAAGCTGAATAATAGGATTAAAGGGGAATTGTCATTTTTTATGACAGCCTGACAGAAAAAAGTCAATTTAAAGTACTTATACAGCAACAAATGATTAACCCGACTAAAATATCAGGATTCACAAAATAATCTTTGCAGTAAACCAAATAATAGCATTATTCAAAATGATAATCTGATATATTGCGGAATCCCCTTAAAAAATCAGGAGTTTGCATGCGTTTCTTGCCTGATATCTGAAGATTTTTAATTTCAAGCCATCCGTTACCACAAGCAACATTCAGATAAGTTTCACCATCAGAGTCAATTGTTCCTGGACTTGCTGTCTCTTCTGCAATAACAGGCTGAGCCAAAAATATTTTACAGGATAAAGTCCTTCCGCTACCTTTATTTACAAGATTTGCCCATGCTGTGGGATAAGGAGAAAGTCCGCGTATTAAATTACGAACATCCACCACATTTTTTGTCCAGTCAATTTTGCAGTCTTCTTTAAAAAGTTTGGGTGCATATTTAATTCCTCCGCTATTAGTTTGATCTGATTGATTAACAGGCTCTATTTCTCCACGGGCAATTGCTTCAACTGTATCAATTACCATATCTGCACCAACTTGCATCAAACGGTCATGTATGTCTCCCACTGTGTCGTTTTCGTCTATATCTGTTTCACGCTGAAAAAGAATTTTACCGGTATCGACATGTTGATCAAGCATAAATGTAGTAACTCCTGTTTTTGTTTCACCATTAATTATAGCCCAGTTGAGTGGTGCTGCCCCTCTGTATTGGGGCAGAAGTGATCCATGAAGGTTAAAGGTTCCAAAGCGGGGCATAGCCCAAACAACTTCAGGTAAAATCCGGAATGCGACTACTATTTGCAAATCAGCATCCAAAGTTTTTAACTCCCCAATAAAAGCAGAATCTTTCAATCTTTCAGGCTGCAGGACTTTTATTCCTTTTTCAACAGCGTATTTTTTTACTTCCGATTCAGTCAGTTTCTTTCCACGTCCTGCCGGCTTGTCAGGGGCAGTTACCACACCGACAATATTATATCCTCTTTCAACCAGGGCATTCAAGCTGGCAAGGGCAAAGCGAGGCGTTCCCATAAAAACTATTCTGAAATCTTTTCCTGTCATCAATATAAAATTTTTAACAAAAATAAGCATTCATTAAAAAAAATAAGCATTTTTGACTTTTAAAGATAAAAATATATGAGTCTGGTCCATAATACTAAGCTCATACATTATTCAGACTGTTGAATTTGTTTGATCTCCATTCAAAGGAAAAAAAGTACTATTCCACCCACACTTATTACAGCGCCTAATATCTCCTTATAGTTTACCTTTTCCTTAAATAAAATTACCGAAGAAGGAATAATAAGCACAGGAACAATAGCCATAAGAGTGGCTGCTATTCCCGCTTCAGTATTTTGTACAGCCAGCAGTGAAAATGAAACTCCGAGAAAAGGTCCGAAAAAAGCCCCGAGCGAAATCCTCTTCATGGCTGGTCTGTTTTTTAAAGCTGCCCATACCCGTTTCCAACGCTTCATGAAAAAAAACAAAACAGAAAATCCGGCAATACCTGCCAGAACTCTTATCTGAGAAGCTGAAAATGCATCGTAATCCCCCATGCCCTTTTTGCTGAGCACTAATCCTGTAGCCTGTCCTATTGCACCACCTAATGCCATGATTATACCGGGAACTGAATATGACGTTTTAAGCTTTTTTACCATAGAACCATTTAACTCAAATTTTTCACGTTTCAGGATAACCATAATAATCCCGCCAATTGTAAAAGACATGCCCAGCCAGTTTTTCGGAGTAAGGACTTCACCTAACATAAGCCATCCAATTAAAGCTGTAAAAGGAGGAGTAAGTGACATTATGAGCATTGAAATACGTGCACCTATGACCACAAATGCCTGGAAAAGCAAAAGATCGCCTATAACAAATCCCACCAGGCCGGATAAAATCAGCCATTTCCATTGATATACCGAAGCATCGACAGGAAAAAAATAACCTCTTGCAACCCAGGTGTAAAATCCAATTAAAAAGAAAGCCATCACTAACCTAATCTGATTAACAGCCAGTGATCCTACTTTCTTCCCAGCCGATTCAAACGCCATACTTGTAATAGTCCAGAATAAAGCAGTTAATATTCCTGCTATTTCACCAAAATAATTTTGCATTTCCCTTTATTGACGAACACTTCTAATTAAATCGTGCAAGATAGATAATCATTTACTATATTTCAAACTCCATCATAGGTAGATCAGGGCAAACGCATGAAACTTTTATTTCTTCCCTATAACACTTTTGTGTTTTACTCTTTTCAGGCAGGTGCTTAATTTCATTATTATCACCATCTCTTCATCGAGGAATAACGGTTAGATAAGGTGCAAGATACTTGATATCTTTTTATTTTTACTGACTTTGTCATTGATTAATCCGGTTTTTTGCAGTTTTTTTTATTTCCGGTTAAAAGCACTACCACCTGCCGGTTTAAAATCATACCACATGCCAAAGAATAATTACAACGATAGCAGGTAAATGTATTTACTATACTTTCAGGCTTTCATGTTTTTTAAAATGTTCAATGCAAAATTATCATTCCATGCACACATCTTTCTTTTATTCTTGAAACTTGTTTTAACAGTATTATCCCTTTTGATAGTATTCAAAGCAATTTTACGGATAGTATTAAGATTTTCTGCACCATTACCGGTTCTTACCCTGCAATAGTCTTCCTTAAATATTACATCCAAAATCCAATGGAGCTTGTTTTCAACAAACCAGTGTTTACGCACTGCTTTGTTAATAAAATCAGCCTTTCCGGGTAACGAGGATATATAATAGCGGTCCTCGGTATATTGTTGATCACCCTTTACAACTGTAGCTGTTATTTTTGCAATGCTTTTAACCCCCGGCCACTGTTGAATCTCGTATAACCACCCCAGATTCTCAATAGTAACACACTCGCGTTGTTCAATACGCCCATGATCTTTTCCAAGCTGAGTGTCCTTTTGATGAATGTATTTTTTAAATTCCCGTGTATTTGCCTTATCGAATAAATCTGTAACTTCTTTATACAAATTTCCCTGGTTGCCCTTAAGAGCCAGAATATAATCTGCTTTTTTGCGCATTATCTTTGCGGCTATATCTTTTTGACAACCCATAGCATCAATGGTAATTACAGAGCCTTCTATAAGAAACATATCCAAGAGTTGGGGAATGGCTGTGATCTCATTTGATTTTTCATAACACTTTTGCTGACCCAATACCAATCCGTATCTGGATGATAAAGCACTAACCATGTGAATAGCTTTTTTACCAGCTACCTTGTCCCTGGAATTACACACCGTCTTGCCATCAATGCTTATAACATCCTTATCTTCTAATGATTCTTCATTAATATCAGAAAGTTTAATGCTATTTCTAATATCATTTACCCAATCCACAAAAGATTGTTGAAATTGTTCTGCATCAATCAGGCATAATACCCTGTTAAAAGTATCATGTGAAGGAACTCCTCCGGGAAGCTCTAAAAATGAAGTGAGCCAATGATATTTCATTTTGGCATACCTGGCTATTTCATTAAAATCATCTGCTCCGGCAATAATAGCTAAAACCGTTATAAATAATATCTCACTTAGTAAATGAGAGATTTTATGTGCTTGTCTGGGATCATCAATATGTGCAAAATATTCATTAAACACATTATATACATTTTTATCTCTTATGTTATCAGTATCCATAGTTGTTGGTTTAAATTAATATGCATTATATATATTGACTAATATATAAAATTTATATCTTTGCATAATAATTTTAAACCAATTAGTTATGAACAAGAAACAAACAGGCAGACCGGTAGATCTATCAGGCATAAATGTACAGGAGATAGATGTTTGGCTAAATAACAATAAGATGGCAAGAAAAATATTAATATGTCAATCTATAATAGTATTAGACAGAGGAACTAAAATGACAGAAGTATGTAATGTGTTAGGCATAACAAGAGAAGGAGTAAGGCTATGGAAGAATCAGCTGCGTAAGGAGGGATTAAAGGGTATGCTAAAGCAAAGGAAAGTTGGAAAACGATCGAAACTAAATCAACAGAAAAAGAATCAACTGAGAAAGATTATCAAAAAATCACCGGTAAGCCAGGGGTATACAAATAAAAAGTGGACCGGCTTACTTATACAGGACTATGTCAAAAAACTGTGGGGCTATAACATCAGCTTGAGAACCGCTCAGCTATGGCTATCCAAAATCCGGTGATTTTTTTTCATGCGTTTGCCCTG
>CAZTAL010000048.1:0-23708 GCA_964611525.1 uncultured Prolixibacteraceae bacterium | reverse complement strand
AATTAGTCAGCAATAGAAGATATTATTAAGAATGATTTTAAATAATATACCCTGGAAAAAATTCCGGGATAAAATAAATTGAAAATTGCCGACTTTATAGACAGGCACTAATTAGGGTAATATAAATGGGGTAATCTGTAAAGAGCGTTATCCTTCTATTGGTTCCGGGTGCACTGTTGATACTATTCCGAATCTCTCATGTATGATATCTTCAACTTTTGAGCAAATCCTGTGCGCTTCTTCAAGGGGCATACCGGCAGGAAGTTTTATATGGCAACTCATTTCTTTGTGTTGTCCGTAATCATGCATCTGTATATGGTGCAGATGTAAAGGCCGGTTGCATTTTTCATGCAACTCCTGTCTTATAGCCTTAACCAAATCATCAGAGGGACTTACACCAAGTAATGATTTAATTTCTTTAGCCAAAATTGAATAACTTGCCCATCCTATCATCAAAGCTACGATCAAACTCAATACCGCATCTGTCCACCAGAAAGACCTGCCAACAGCGATACCTATTAAAATAATTACTGATGAAAGGGCATCGGACCTGTGATGCCAGCCATCAGCCTTTAACATGGGTGAATTGCTCTTCCTTGCACCATAAAAAGCATATTGTGCCATTAATTCTTTCATAACCAAAGAAACAATAAGTGCAATCCATGCAATAGTCCCGAAAAAAGTTTGCTCGCGGGTACTGAACTTATCAATAGCACTAATAATGAAATCAAAAGCTATCACTGCAAGCAATACTCCGATTATTACAGCGGCGATATGCTCAGCACGGCCATGACCAAAAGGATGTTCCTCATCAGCAGGCTTCCGGGAAAATTTTCCGCCAATTAATACAATTCCGGATGATACCGTATCAGACAAAGAATGCCAGGCATCGGCAATTAATGCCAGCGAACCGGTAGCACAACCAGCCCAGTATTTTAGCCCAAATAATGAAATATTGCCAATAATAGAGAGCCATCCCTCACGGAGGATATATTTATTCTTATGCCGCATGACTTCAAAGTTAGTAAAAAGATAAATAGCGGGGATAAGAAAATATCAATATCTATGTCATACTCAGACCTCATATCAATCACTTAGACAAAGTAAACTTCTGACATTCAGATTTAGCAAGCCCTATTCCGGACATAAATTATTATTTCACTTACCCAAAATGGTTGTTTACTTTTAAACATTATTATTGAAAAGATGGCATCCTTACTGTCATTTGATCTTCTCCGATATCTTCTGAAATACTCCCCTTATTACAGGAATATTATTCAATCTGGAAAACAATCCCCTTTTGCCAAAATGCAATAAAATATTACGTATATAAATAAAGAGTCCGAAACTGTGAGCCACAAACAGCACCGGATCAAGCCGATAAATTGAATAAATAAAAATCATTAATGAACCAAGCATACTGATTATCCAAAACCCTAACGGCAGAATGGAATCTTTTCGGTTTTCGGAATAAATCCATTGATAAATAAAACGAAAAGTGAAAATAATCTGCCCGGCAGATCCCCAGATCATTAAAAGCAATGAAACATTTTCATTTTTCAAAATGGAGTTTAGATTATAGTTCCGGCCGAAAAACAGCCATCCTATAAAACATAGCGGTAACAAAACCGCAAGCAAGCGTGAAATTATATGCATTCTTCTCCATGAATGCTTTAACTGGAGATTTCTAATATATATAGAATAAACAATAAATTGTCCCAGAACAATAGCGAAATCATTCCGCAATATCCCGTATGTCAGCATCAGTATTGATCCTGCCAGGCTAATTTGCCAGTAAACGACAGGAGACATAACCGCACCCACCTGTTCTGATTTAAACCATTGTGCAATGGTGCGGGCAAAAAACAGGAACTGAGCTAAAAATCCCAGTACATAAACCACATATTCATTCATTTAACTTCCAGCTTATTTAATGTTTCGCGTGCCGCATTTTGCTGAGCCTCTTTTTTTGAAGTTCCTGTTCCACTTCCCATTTTTTCATTCTCAATTTTGACAATGGTAATAAAATTTGGAGATTTCGATTTATCATTAGCCGGTTCCTCCGTTGTTTCAAACTTCACAGATTTTTTGTGTTTCTGACTCCATTCAATCAGACGGCTTTTAAAATTACTGTCCTTTTGCTCTATCTCACTCATATTAACAAATTGTGATAATATCTTTTTGGTGACAAAATATTTGGCGGTTTGATAATCCCTGTCCAGATAAATAGCACCGATGAGCGCTTCAAGGGCATCACCATATATATGGCTTTTATCGATATTTTTTGTAGTATTTGCATCGATAAAAACATTGAGTCCCATATCGCAGGTTAACTTTGTAAGAAAATTACGGTTTACCAGTTTTGACCGGTTTTTGGTAAGGAAACCCTCGTCCTGTTGGGGAAAACGGTTATAAAGGAAATCGGCAATAATTGCCCCCAGGATGGCGTCACCCAGAAATTCCAATCGCTCGTTATTGACCTGATTTCCCTGGGAATCAAATGCAGGGGAGGACCTATGTATAAAAGCCAGATCATAAAGCTTAAGATTTGTCGGATAAAAGCCAAGCAAATCCTTAAGAAACAAATAAAACTCTTTTCGTGGGGATGAAAAGAGTTTTATTCTTTGTTTAATCCTTCGAACCACAGATGTTTAATATTTTTTAAAAACCAGGGTAGCGTTATGTCCGCCAAACCCGAATGTGTTACTAAGCGCAACATTTAATTCTGCTTCTTTAGCAACATTGTAAGTAAAATCAAGATTATTATCAATTTCGGGATCGTCAGTAAAGTGGTTGATAGTAGGTGGTATCAGACTGTTTTTAAGTGTCAGTATAGTAGCAATACTCTCAACCGCACCTGTTGCTCCAAGCAAATGCCCTGTCATTGACTTTGTAGAACTCATCTTAAGCTTATAGGCATGATCCCCAAATGTTTTAATAACAGCCCTTGGTTCGGAAATATCACCAAGCGGAGTGGATGTTCCGTGCACATTAATATAATCTACATCTTTGGGTGATAATCCCGCATCTTCAATTGCCCATTTCATAACCAGACTGGCACCATAACCTTCAGGATCAGGCGCTGTCATATGAAAGGCATCAGCAGACATACCACCGCCAATCATTTCGGCATAAATTTTTGCCCCCCGTCTTAATGCGGATTCATACTCTTCCATTACCAGCGCTCCTCCTCCTTCACCAATGACAAAACCATCCCTGTCCTTATCGAAGGGACGGGAAGCTGTTTCAGGATCATCATTCCGTGTAGAAATAGCCCGCATGGAATTGAACCCTGCAATACCTGCCGCGTTAACGCTTGCTTCGGAACCCCCGGAAATCATAATATCAGCCTTTCCCATACGAATAATATTAAAAGCTTCTATTATGGCATGAGAAGAAGACGCACAAGCTGTTACTGTGGTAAAATTAGGCCCCCTGAAAGAATACTTAATAGAAATTATCCCACCGGCAATATTAGCTATCATTTTGGGAATAAAAAACGGCGAAAACCTGGGATTATCTTCCCTGTAAGCTCTTACCTCTTCAAAAAAAGTCTGTAGCCCACCAATACCAGCACCCCAAATTACTCCCGCCCTGTCATGGTCAAATTTCTCCATATCAAGACCCGAGTCGGAAACGGCCTGGTCTGCACTTACAATTGCATATTGGGTGTACAAATCGTATTTGCGGGCCTCCTTACGGTCAATATACTCACTCGAATTAAAATTCTTTACTTCACAGGCAAAATGTGTTTTGTGCTTTGAAGCATCAAATTTTGTAATAGGTGCGCAACCACTAATTCCGTTTTTGAGGTTTCCCCAAAATTCATCAACAGTGTTGCCACAGGGATTAACAGTCCCGAGTCCGGTAATAACTACCCGTTTTAAATCCATAAACTAACCTTCTGGTTTACTTTATCGCCTCTTCAATGTGTTGAATGGCTTCTCCGACAGTGGAAATTTTCTCAGCCTGATCGTCCGGTATAGCAAGATCAAATTCTTTTTCGAATTCCATAATTAACTCAACAGTGTCGAGCGAATCTGCCCCCAGATCATTAGTGAAAGAAGCTTCGTCGGTTACTTCACTTTCATCAACTCCTAATTTATCAACAATAATTGCTTTTACTTTTGCTGCAACGTCAGACATAATTCTAAATTTTGGTTAATAATAATTTTGAATTTTAATAATTCCGTGCAAAGTAATACATTTACGAATTATATTTCAAAGAAAAAATATAAAAAAAATACACTCGTTAGAAATAATGGAATTATAATATCTTAAATTTGAACACATTGTTCATTTATTCAATTGTGTTAAACTAATATAAAATGAATGTTAAGAAAATTGCAATATTTGCATCCGGATCAGGTACAAATGCGGAAAATATTATTAAATATTTCGATAAAAATAAATTTATCGAAGTTGATTCTTTGTGGAGTAATAATCCCTCCGCATATGCATTGACCCGTGCTGCATCACTTGGAGTGGATACATTTGTTTTTAACCGGAAACAGCTATATGAAAGTGGTAAGGTTCATTCTAAGCTTAAAGAACATAAAATCGATTTAATTGTTTTAGCAGGATTTTTGTGGCTTATACCCGATGATATGATAAACGATTTTACCATAATAAATATTCATCCTGCTTTATTGCCAAAATACGGAGGCAAAGGTATGTACGGAATAAAGGTACATCAGGCAGTTGTTGCGAGCGGGGACAAGGAAACGGGTATTTCGATACACTATGTAAATGATAAATATGATGAGGGGGAGATTATATTTCAGGCTAAATGTCCGGTCAAACCCGATGACACACCGGAGAAAATAGCTCATAAAATTCATAAACTTGAATATAAGTATTTCCCTGAAGTGATAGAAAAAATTTTAATGAAAGGTCTCTGACAAATTGAATTTCAAAACTTTGTTATTTACTTAATATTTAAAGTGAAATCGCAATAAAGTTTTATAGTGTGCATTACTATTTGAAATTGTATTAAATAGTTTTAAAAGCCAAATTATATCGCATATTAAGTCCCTCAGAATAAATTATTTTAACTTTGTATTTTATTTAAGTTTAAGTTTATATTTTGTGAAAACTATATTAGATATTAGGTGCTAATAATATAAAAAAATCATACCCTTAAGGTAACAATTTTTACCTTAAGGGTAAGGAGAGGGGTTAATAAATTTTACATTCATAATTGTCGTGTTAAATAATGTTAAGATTTTTATCTTCAGGTTTTTAATAGAATTATCTTTGCCATATGAGCAGAAAAGTATTATTATCATTAATTTTAGTAATGGCATTTGTGCTTGCAGGTTTGATAGTGGTTCAAACCAATCTGATCAAGACAGCATCTGATATCAGGGAAGAACAATTCGACCAGTTAGTTAAAAGCGGACTTAAACGGGTAGTTGACCAACTGGAGCTTTATGAGCAGCGATTGGCAAGAAGGAGTGCGCGTCTCGGCCATTTACCGGGGAAAAACAATACTAATGACAACTTAAATATTTTTCCGCGGCAGGGATCAGTTAGTACTTCTATCAATTTCCAGTTTAGTTACTCAGAACGCAACATCTTCGGAAGTTACAAAGAGGAACTGCAAATCGATTTTTCCGACTCTGTAAAAACACTAAAAAACAATGATCTTCTCAACAAAGATTTCGATGATATCACGTCTTTAGATCACTTTGATAAATATAACCTCGATTTAGAACGCAAAAGAGAAAGATGGTTAAAAGATATGAACTGGAGCAACTATAAAATTCTACTTGAGGAAAGATTGCTCGAAGAACGTATAGATTCTTCATTTTTGAAACAAGCTATAGACAATATTTTTCAGGAAGCCGGGATTGATCTGGATTATAAATATGCAATCCGCTCTGCAAACCAGGGAAAAGATAAATTGATTTTTGGAAGCCCTGGCTATAATCCCGACAAAAAAAGGCAGTATTACAGTCTTCTTTTCCCATACGATTACGACGGGCAGCAACCTAATTACCTTTATATTTATTTTCCGGAGCGTACCGGCTTACTCTTACGTGCTACAGGACTTACCGTTATACCTACTATCATACTGACTGCTTTGCTGATAGCTATTTTTGCATATTCCCTTATGATCATTTTCAGGCAAAAAAAGCTGTCAATGATAAAAAATGACTTTATCAACAATATGACTCACGAATTGAAAACCCCAATTTCAACAATTTCTTTGGCCAGTCAAATGTTGGAAGATGGCACCATTACAAATACACCGAAAACTATTGAACATGTATCGCGGGTAATTAACCAGGAAAGCAAACGTCTCAGCTTTCAAGTGGAAAAAGTGCTGCAAATGGCTGTTTTTAATGAGGGGAGATTAAAATTGAAATTTAAAGAATTCGATATAAACAATACAATAAATACAATACTTAATAACTTTGAACTCAGGATTAAAAATAAAAACGGGCTACTACATTCAGAATTAAATGCAACAGATTCACATGTAAAGGGCGATGAAGTACATTTAACAAATGTAATCTTCAACTTGCTCGACAATGCAATGAAATACAGTAAAGATAATCCGGATATCACTGTTATGACAGAGAATAAAAATGAACATATAGCTATCACGGTAAAGGACAAAGGTATTGGTATACCCAAAGAACACCAATCTCAAATATTTGACCGTTTTTACCGTGTACCTACAGGTAATGTTCACAATGTAAAGGGATTCGGACTAGGGCTGAGTTACGTAAAAAAGGTTGTGGATTTACACAATGGAAAAATAAAATTAGAAAGTGCAGTTAATAAAGGAACAATGTTTAGTATATTGTTGCCTAAAATAAATCATTAATATGGAACAAAAAATAAAATTACTACTGGCAGAGGATGACGAAAATTTAGGATTATTATTAAAAGAATATTTAATTGCCAAGGGATTCGAGGCTGATCTTTATCCTGACGGTGAAGCTGCATTTAAAGGATTTATGAAAGAACATTACGACATTTGTATCTTGGATATAATGATGCCCAAAAAAGACGGTTTTTCACTGGCTAAGGATATACGTATAATAAATGCAGACATACCCATTCTTTTTCTTACAGCAAAAAATCTTAAAGATGATGTGATAGAAGGTTTTAAGCTGGGAGCAGATGATTATATAACAAAGCCTTTCAGCATGGAAGAGCTGATATTCCGGATAGAAGCCATCCTGAGAAGGACAACACAGGAGTCACAAGCTTTAGCAGAACCGGTTTTTACGCTGGGCAAATATACTTTTGATACTCGAAAACAAACTCTGTCCGACGGATCACAAACAGTAAAACTTACTACAAAAGAATCAGACCTGCTGAAATTGCTTTGCCAGAATGCCAATAAGGTTCTTGAAAGAAACTATGCATTAAAGTCAATATGGATTGACGATAATTATTTTAATGCCCGAAGTATGGATGTTTACATAACCAAGCTGCGAAAACACCTTAAAGACGAACCCTCCGTTGAGATTATCAATGTACATGGTAAGGGCTATAAATTGATAGTTTGAAATCCCCGTCGAACAACCCCCCGCTACTGCGGAGGGGAAAGAATATATTATCCCGTTACATCAATGCAAGCATAGTAGTTGCTCATTATATAATAAACGGATAACCTTTTCTATTACTTTATCCTTTCCCGTCGCATTTATGCAAACATAATTGACCATTATAGAATAAACAGATAGCCTTTCCCGTTGTATTTATGCAACGGATTGTTCAATCCATTTTCAACACCGCCAGAAATGCATTTTGGGGCACTTCCACATTACCCACCTGCTTCATCCGTTTCTTCCCCTTTTTTTGTTTCTCCAGAAGTTTTCGCTTACGTGTTATATCACCGCCATAACATTTAGCCGTAACATCCTTGCGCATAGCCTTCACAGTTTCGCGTGCAATAATCTTAGAACCGATAGCGGCCTGAATGGCAATATCGAACTGCTGACGAGGTATCAGCTCCTTAAGTTTTTCACATATTCTTCTGCCAAAAGGATAAGCATTATCAAAGTGAATAAGAGTTGACAATGCATCCACCATTTCACCATTTAGCAGAATATCAAGGCGTACAAGTTTTGCAATTTTATAACCGCTTATATAATAATCAAACGACGCATAACCCCGTGAAATACTTTTAAGTTTGTCATAAAAATCGAAAACAATCTCACCCAGCGGCAAATTGAAAACCAGTTCAGCACGTTCGGAAGTAAGATAGTTTTGATTTATCAAAATTCCTCTCTTATCGAGACAAAGTTTTATGACAGGACCTATAAATTCAGCGGCAGTAATGATATTAGCCCTGATAAAAGGCTCTTCAATATAATCTACTTGTGTCGGATCAGGCATTCCCGAAGGATTATAAACCCTTTTTGTGGTACCGTCTGTCAGATGTGCCAGATAAGAAACATTAGGAACGGTTGTTATAACATTCATATCGAATTCCCTCTCCAAACGCTCCTGTACAATCTCCATATGCAGAAGTCCCAAAAATCCGCACCGGAATCCAAATCCTAATGCTGCCGACGATTCAGGCTCAAAGGTTAATGAAGCATCATTAAGCTGTAATTTATCCATTGCTGCTCTTAAATCCTCATAATCATCTGCATCGACCGGATAAACACCTGCAAAAACCATTGGTTTCACCTCTTCAAAGCCGGAAATTGCTTTATCGCATGGCCTGTCTACATGAGTAATTGTATCACCGACCTTTACTTCTTTGGCTGTTTTAATTCCCGAAATAATATAACCCACATCACCAGCTGACAATTCATCCCTAGGAACAAGTCCCAGTTTTAAAACCCCTATTTCATCCGCATCATATTCTTTTCCCGTTGCAACAAATTTTACAAGATCTTTTTCCCTGATATAACCGTTCATAATTTTAAAATACGCTATAATCCCACGGAAGGAATTAAAAACCGAATCAAAAATAAGTGCCTGCAAAGGTGCATCCGGATCTCCTTTGGGAGGAGGAATCCTATGTATTATTTGTTCCAGGATTGTTTCCACACCCATGCCGGTTTTTCCGCTAGCATGGATAATATCTTCTCTCTGACAACCAATAAGATCTATAATCTGATCCTCCACAACCTCAGGTATAGCATTAGGTAAATCCATTTTATTGAGCACCGGTATAATTTCCAATTCATGATCAATGGCCATATAGAGATTGGAAATAGTCTGGGCCTGAATACCCTGTGTAGCATCAATGATGAGAAGAGCCCCTTCGCAGGCAGCAATGGAACGGGAGACCTCATATGAAAAATCAACATGGCCGGGAGTATCAATAAGATTCAACTTATAATCCTGACCTTTATATTCATAGACCATTTGTATAGCATGACTCTTAATGGTTATGCCCCTTTCCTGCTCAAGTTCCATATTATCCAGCACCTGGTCCCGCATCTCACGATCACCGATCGTTTTTGTATGAACCAGCATCCGATCGGCCAGAGTGCTCTTACCATGATCAATATGGGCTATTATACAAAAATTGCGAATTTTATTCATTTAAACTTTTCTCCAGTTATAAATATCCTATTTTAATCCTATAACTTTCGCAAATATATCAATTTTTAGTATCCATATTTGAATTGCAGAATGATTAAAAAGATACATCCTCCTTTTTACGAATGATATGTCAAAACAGCCTCGTTCTCCTGTAATTTATGAAGGAGAGCCTTGTTCAAAAAATTTCTAAAACCAGACTTCTTAATTTATATTGCCGGAATTTGCTATAACAATAAAAAAATACTATGTAGCGATTAAACCAATATCATTTATCTAAGTCAATATTTAAATTGCTCCGAAAAGTCTAAAAACAAAAATATGTCATAAATGCTATATAAATAAAAAAATATAAATGTTTGAATATCAAATTTTTAAATTCTTGATCAATTACTTTTTATTAAAATATGATGATAAAATATACTTTTTGGAGTGCGTTCAATATCATTAAGTTAATAGTGTAAATTTTTACTCATGAATCAATACCGGGATTAAAAAATTACTTATAAAATGACTTTAATCCAATAACTATTTTTTTACATAGACAATAATGAAATAAATTAATGAGTTTTACCATTAATAACATTTATTAAACATTGATAGCAATTTTTGGCACATTATTTGAGACTTTTTTATAGCCATGAAAACAATTTTAACGTTCAAACATTTTACAAGCGTTTAATGATACAGTACGCAATTTGCTGTTTTTTCATAAGTTTGGTTTAGTTAGGTTTAGTTTTGATCCCGGGGCGCTGGCCCCGGGATTTTTCGTTACAAAGGCTTGATAACATTTTCCAAGGCCTTTTCCTTCGATGAAAATATGTCGTTTACAAAAAGTTATAATAGTGAATAATAGAAACAGCAATGAAAAGAGTGGCTGTCGATACACAAAATACAAGAAACAAGAGTCCTGACTGACGGGAATCAAGATTAGTATTTCGTATTTTAGGATTCTGCGTCAGGAAAAAATGATTTTCAATGAACATAAGTATCTTATAAAGAACTATTCCGATAAATGCACCTAATATGGCCCCACAAATTATATCGCCCGGATAATGGACACCAAGATAAATCCGGGAATACGAAAACACCAAAGCCCAGAAAAAGAGCAAAAGAGAGAATCCCCTTTTCCTGAAAATACGGGATATAAAAAAGAATATACCAAAGGAATTAGCTGCATGGGATGAAACGAATCCGTATTGTCCGCTATTCTGCAGAACACTGTGAACAAGATGTTGAATCTGGGGATTGTAGACAGGACGCAGACGTTGAACAGTATCCTTGATCAATACTGACAACTGGTCACTCGCCAAAATAGTAAGCGCCAAAAATATCAGGATCAGCAAGCTTTTACTCCGGTATTTTTTAATTGAAAAGAAGATGGTAACCAGAAAAAAAGGAAACCATATCTCCTTATGGGTAATAATCAGTATAATGCTATCCCAATAATCGCTATAAAAGCTGTTCAGAAATAAAAAAAGCTCTATATCCGCCTCAAGTATTTTTTGTATTATTTCCATTTAACTAATTATTCATCTATAAAGTTGATAATCTGATTAAGAAAACTGGCCGATAAAGCCCATCTTAATAAATTAAGTGGTCAAGGCTTGCACATTGCAAAAATATGAGTTCTCCAATTACAATTAGCCATATTTATTACAATATAACGCATTTAGTAAACTTTAAAAACAGACTTAGTTTAATATCTGCCAAATTTTATCCTTTAATAGAGGAATATTATACCCTGTTACAGAAGAAAAAAACAGATGCGGGATATCCTTCAATTCCTCACTTATCTCCTGCATAAGCTCCTCATCGAGTAGATCGGCCTTGCTGACAGCCAGCAATCTTGGCTTGTCAAGCAGTTCAGGACTATATTTTCCCAACTCACCGAGCAGGATGTTATATTCCCTGAGATGTCCTGCACTATCAGCCGGAACGAGAAAAAGTATCATCGAATTTCGCTCTATATGCCGGAGAAAACGCAAACCCA
Source organism: uncultured Prolixibacteraceae bacterium (assembly GCA_964611525.1). Lineage (GTDB taxonomy): Bacteria > Bacteroidota > Bacteroidia > Bacteroidales > Prolixibacteraceae > JAAYJR01. The sequence continues at coordinate 12,196 of CAZTAL010000048.1, read as the reverse complement.
GTCCCCTGCCTTCATGGGCACCTTCAATTATACCAGGTATATCAGCCATTACAAATGACTTTTGTTCTTTATATTTCACGATGCCAAGATTTGGTGTCAGCGTAGTAAAAGGATAATCTGCAATTTTTGGTTTCGCTGCTGATAACACCGAAAGCAGGGTAGATTTTCCCGCACTGGGGAAAGCCACCAGTCCCACATCAGCAAGAATTTTCAACTCAAGTATTTTCCATCCCTCGTCACCTAGCTCTCCCGGTTGGGCATAGCGTGGGGTTTGGTTCACTGGGGATTTAAAATGACTGTTACCAAGTCCGCCTTTCCCTCCTTTCATGAGGATATGCTTTTCTTTGTGTTTCGTCACCTCCAGCAAAAACTCACCTGTTTCAGCATCCTTGGCGATCGTTCCCAATGGAACTTCCAGAATAATATCCTCGCCATCAGCACCTGTTTTTTGCTGGCTACCACCTGGAACCCCATCACCGGCTTTAATATGTTTCCTGTATTTCAAATGAAGGAGAGTCCACCGGTGCCGGTTACCCTCCAGAATAATATGACCGCCTCGTCCACCGTCACCACCATCGGGACCACCCTTAGGCACAAATTTCTCCCTGCGCAAATGAGCAGAACCGGCACCTCCCCTTCCCGACTTGCAATATATTGTAACATAATCTATAAAATTAGATTCAGCCATCTAAAAATACATTACAATTTCTCAACAACTCTTTTCAACCGGCCGGCAATTTCTTCAATCGTTCCCATGCCATTGATACTATAATACTTACCCTGTTTTTTATAATATTCGATAAGCGGACTGGTTTTTTCGTTATAAACGTTAATACGATTTTCAATGACCGACTGATCCTGATCATCAGCACGTCCCGACATTTTACCCCGGTTAAGTAACCTGTTAATGAGTTCCTGCCTTTCTACTTCGAGACTTAACATTCCTGAGACAGGCGTATTATTTTCATTAAGCAAATCATCAAGTGCTTTGGCCTGGTCGACAGTACGGGGGAAGCCATCAAAAATAAATCCCCTGGCATCTTTATTCGCTTTAAGTTTGCTCCTTATCATACCGATAACCACTTCATCGGGAACCAATTCCCCTTTATCCATATAACTTTTTGCAGCAAGCCCGAGTTCCGTTCCTTCGGCTATTTCGCTACGCAACAGATCACCGGTTGATAAATGTATCAATTTAAACGTTTTAACAAGGTACTCTGCCTGAGTACCTTTACCTGCCCCCGGGGGACCAAAAAGTACAAGATTTAACATATTCTTAATTTTTATTCGTTAATAAGAGAGTAAATATCTAACAGGTTACGGCCGAATCCATTATAATCCAAGCCATAACCTACAATAAAATCGTTTGGTATTTCCATACCAACATAATCAAGTTTAACCTCCTCTTTTAAAGCATCGGGTTTTAACAGTAATGTGGCAGTTATTATACGTCTGGGACTTTTTTCCTTTAATCTTTCGAGAACATTATTGATTGTCAGTCCGCTGTCAACTATATCTTCCACAACTACAACAGTCCTGCCCTTAATATTTTCATTCAAATCTATGATATTTTTCACAGTGCCTGTAGAGCGGTCACCCGAATAAGAAGCCACTCTTAAAAAAGTGATCTCCGAATTGATTTTGATACGCTTAAAAAGGTCAGCGCCAAACATAAACGAACCAATCAGAATACAAATAAAAAGTGGATTTTCCCCGGCCAGATCATTATTCATCTTTTCGGCCATCTTTTCCACCACTGCCACTATTTTTCCGTTGGGAATGAAAAGCTGAAATTTTTTATCATAGATCTCAATATTTTTCAAGTGTGTCAATTTTTTTTATTTGTAAATAATATAATCATGTTTGTCAACAAACTATAGCCCTGTTCAGTAAGTTTGACGATAATCCGAAAAATGTGAGTTTACTGTTTTTTATCCTGTTTCTTCTTAAATAAATTTTTATTAATACCCTAAATGGTGTATTTTCGCTTAAAATAATTAAGGACACAAAATAACAAAACAAATTAATTAACTGAAAATTTATGCTATAAAAGATGGAACCAAAAGTAAGTATTATAATGGGAAGTACTTCGGATCTGGATGTAATGTCAAAGGCGGCAGGACTCCTGGATGAATTCGAGATACCTTTTGAACTGAATGCTCTTTCAGCTCACCGCACTCCTGAAGAGGTAGAAACTTTCGCAAAGGGAGCCAAAGAACGGGGAATAAAAGTCATCATTGCCGGCGCGGGCATGGCTGCCCATCTTCCGGGTGTTATTGCATCAATGACACCGGTCCCTGTTATCGGGGTACCCATAAATACAGGACTTTCGGGTTTTGATTCCATTCTTTCAATACTTCAAATGCCGCCGGGTATACCGGTAGCGACAGTAGCAGTGGACGGTGCTATGAATGCCGCTATTCTCGCCATACAAATGATGGCAATCAATGACGAAGCTCTAATGCAAAAAATGATCGATTACAAAAAAAATCTTAAACAAAAAATTGTAAAAGCCAATAAAGAACTGTCGGAAGTAAAATATAAACATAAAACAAACTGACAATGACTGCCAGTTGCCATATAATTATAAATCATAACAATAAGCCACAACGCCATAATAGTAAACAAGCATACACATAAAGGTTCAAATGTATAAATACCCGAATGCAATAATTCTGTCTGATAAAAAGCTTACACATATTGAAAATTTAAAAATAACTCCATATTTTATAAACATAAAAACAACAAATAAATCCCCAAAATTCAAAATGCTGGCGAAAACGAACAGACTATTGACATATTCATCAACCTAACAGAGTCACTAAAATTTTAAATGCTATAGAAAACAAACCCCTAAAAGTTCAAAATAATGTTATATTTTCCCCATCCAAACAAAAACTTTTTGTTAAAGATCTGCTTGTTTTTACTATTTACAACAGTATACTCTTTAAAGTCATACTCCAACGAAAATTATCCTGCCGGGGCGCGACCTTTCGGTCTCTCCAACGCATACATCTCTCTATCCGGCATATGGACAACTTTTCATAATCAGGCCGGACTAACCTGTCTAACAGACATTTCAACTGGATTCTATTATGAATCTAAATTCAACATTGATAAACTTTCCCTCGTTGCAGGATCAGTAGTCTTGCCGGTTAATTCAGGGGTCTTCGGACTCAGCTTTCTGCAATTTGGAAAAGGAACTTTCAGCGAAAACAAATTTGGTCTTGCTTTTGCCCGCCATCTCGGCGAAAATCTGAACGCGGGCATTCAATTCGATTACTTCACGCAAACCCTCCCTGAAAACCGGCATGCTAAAGGATTTGTCACCTTCGAAGGTGGTATCATCTATCAACCTCTAAAACAAATTTTCATGGGTGTGCATATTTTTAATCCGCTTTCAGAAGGTATCGAGTTCCCCTCCGGAAAACAAAAAATGCCGGTAATTATCCGTGCCGGCGGACATTACCTCATTGATAAAAATGTCATTATAATCTTTGAAACAGAAAAAAACAACCTGCATCCGGCAATCCTTAAGACCGGAATAGAATTTCTGCCTGTTGATAATCTGGCAATTCGTTTCGGTGCTTCAGGGAAACCATTTAAATATACAGCCGGAATAGGTTATCAAATGAATTCAATATCAACTGATATCGGATTCAGTTATCATGGCAATTTAGGTGTTACTCCTTCCCTTTCAATACAATTCCGACTTTAATCAAATAACAGACAGTGATATATACAAGTAACATATCATTTACTTCCTATTGAATTTCAGCACAATTTTAACTTTTAGAATTATGTCAAAAACAAAAAAACATTACATCAGGTTAGCAAAAATGCTGAGCATTATTAAATCACTTAAAATTCAGATTCTATTAAACACTATTAGCGTATATCTGCATAATCAGTGTCATATGCGTTCTATTAATCACAATAATTAAAATTCAACCAAATGCAAAACCTCTTAAAACCCACCATTTTACTGATATCATTACTAATCCCCCTCATAATACCGGCACAGGATGAAATATCCTCTACGCAACTGGAAAATCTGATAGAATCGATAATCGACAACCTTGGAGAAGACCACGATGCAACAATGATCATAGAAGACCTTCAGGAGCTTGCCGAACAACCCGTCAATATTAACGCTGCGAGTACTGCTCAGCTTAACAGGCTTCATTTACTGAATTCCGTTCAAATTCAGAAACTACTTGATTATATTAATAAATATGGTCCTGCTTATTCGCTGCATGAATTAAATGCAATTGACGGTCTTGATAAACAATTACTGGAAGACATTAAGCCTTTTATATATTTTGGGAGTGAAGAAAAAAAATCTGTCCCCTTACAGGACATTCTTAAATACGGAAGACATGAATTAATTCTTCGAACCCTGGGGACAATACAAAAGTCGCGCGGGTACCGAGTCAGGGACGACGGCACAATTCCTTTCGAAGGCAACAGGGCAAGGTATTATGCACGGTACAGATTAAAGTCAGACGATAATCTTTCAGCAGGTATCACAGCCGAAAAAGACCCCGGCGAATCGTTTTTTTGTGGTTCGAACAAAAAAGGATTCGACTTCTACTCAGCACATTTAAGTATGAAAATAAGTCCGCTTTTTGAAAATATTACTATTGGCGATTATGTTGTTCGTGCCGGTCAGGGTTTGGTTCTATGGCAGGGATTCTCTTCAGGTAAATCAGCCGGCATAAACAGCATCTCAAAAAATAATCAAAGCATCAGACCTTTTACATCTGCCAACGAAAATAATTTTTTCAGAGGAATAGCCTCTACATTTAATTTTGGCAAGAAAAAAATCAGTTTATTCTTTTCAGGGAAAAAAAGGGACGGCAATCTGGTCTTCCCCGATTCAGCAGCTACTTACTTTACCAGTCTTCAAACATCAGGCTATCATCGCACGCAAAATGAGATCGCTGATAAAAACAGTGTGAATGACATGAATGCCGGCTTCGTGGGCACATGGCGATTTAACAACCTGGATATCGGCGCCACATTTTTATACAGAAAATTCAACATGCCTTTTATGCCTGCCGATCAGCTTTATAACTATTTTCGTTTCAAAGGAAAAACAAATGTTGTTGCCGGGGCAGATTATTTTTTCAGCAGAGGAAAATATCAGATTTTCGGTGAAGCAGCAATCTCTAAATCCAAAGGAAAAGCATTTTTGCAGGGATTTATTGCAAAGATGCACGACCAGCTTAATTTTTCACTACTATTCCGTCATTTCGATAAAAATTATCATGCTCTGTGGGCTTCCGCATTGTCGGAAACAAGTACAACAAGCAATGAAAGCGGTCTTTATACGGGTATACGGATATTGCCTGTAAAATTTGTAAAAATAACAGCATATTGTGATATATTCAGATCGGAATGGATCAACTATACAACCACTGCCCCTTCAAACGGACGGGAATTTCAGATTCAAACGGATTTCCGGTTTTCAAAAAAACTAAATTTTTATATCAGGTTCAGGAATAAGAAAAGAGATAAAAAATCAATAGATGCAGAGAAATATATAACCCTGTCCGAACAATATAAAAAGACACGCATACATTTTCAGTATAGCCCTTGTGAAACAATGAAACTGAAAACAAGACTGGAACATGTATTTTATGAACACAAAGAAAAGGAAAACGGATGGATGGTTTTTCAGGATTTGCAATTTTCACCAGGTAAAATTCCACTCGATATTTATACAAGAATAGCCTGGTTTGATACCCGGAGTTATAACTCCCGCATTTATGCTTATGAAAATGACCTGCTTTACACTTTTTCTATCCCTGCATATTTTGATAAAGGTATCCGTACTTACTTAAATATGAAATATAAAATCGGTAAAAAAACAGAGATATGGTTTAAAGTGGGAAAGACAATCCTTGACAATGCAGAAACAATGGGAACCGGCTACAACGAAATCGAAGGAAATAAAAAAACAGAAGTAAAATTACAAATGAGGTTGAAAATTTGACACCAAATTCGTTTCTTTGATCTTTTTTATAGTAATTTCATACGATTAAAATTAATTATTTTCAAAGGTATCATATGTAACTCGCATAAGTTTTAATAATTCTCTTAGGTGATTTTACAATCATGCTCGTTTCATATGTTTAAAATTTAAATAAAATGGAATATAATTTTGACGATATAAGGCCTTATAATGACGACGAAGCCCCTGAAATGATCAAACATCTGATAAAAGACCGTGTATTCGATGAAGTATTGATGTATTTATTCAAATTCCGTCCAAAAGTAGAGATGGTGAAAATCCAATTGCGAATGATCAAAACCATTAAACAGTTGCAGGGAACTTTTGTTTATGACCTGTTGCAGTGGATTATTGATAAAACTTCCGAGGGACTGACATGTAGCGGAATAGATAAACTGGATAAAAAGAAATCTTATTTATTCATCTCTAACCACCGCGATATAGTCCTCGATTCTGCCTTGCTGAATGCCCTTATTTTCGAAAACGGGATGAACACAACGCGAATCGCAATTGGAAATAATCTTTTGCTTTACGACTGGATTGAAAAAGCAGTTAAACTTAACCGTGCTTTTATTATCAAACGAAATCTGCCTCCCCGTGAGTTGATAGAAGCATCGAAAAAAGTATCTCATTATATCAGAAATTCAATCACTCAGGATAAATCTTCGGTATGGATAGCCCAGCGGGAAGGCCGCACCAAAAATGGATTTGATCAAACCCAGATCAGCATATTGAAAATGCTGAATATGAGTAACAATAAAACATTCGGAGAGGGATTCAATGAATTGAATATTGTACCTGTGTCCATTTCATATGAAATCGAGCCATGCGGACTGGCAAAGATGAAAGAGCTGATAAAGAAAGAACATTACGGCATTATGAAAACAAGCAAAGACGATCTGAAAAGCATGTCAATGGGTATGTTCAATCCGAAAGGTCATATACATTTTGCTTTTGGCACTCCTGTCAGAATAAATAAGGAAGAACTATCGTCAACAGAAGATATGAACATTCATTGTCAGGAACTCGCCGAACAAATAGACCGTCAAATTTATACTAACTATAAACTTTATCCCAATAACTATATAGCTTATGATTTACTGACCCAGGAATCCCGTTTTAAAGATATGTATACACGAGATGATAAAGATCATTTTAAAATGATGATAGAACAGGCAATGATCTTTATGGATTTTCCTATAAATGATATAAAAGAACGATTCCTGAAAATATATGCAAATCCGGTGATTAATAAACTTAAGGTAACATGAAGATTAATACCGTAATATGGGATTGGAACGGTACTTTGCTTAATGATCTTGATCTGTGTGTTTCAACTATTAATAAATTATTGGAAAAGCGGGGATTACCCTTACTCGATAATTATTCCTATAAAGAGGCATTTTCATTTCCTGTGAAAAATTATTACGAAGCAATAGGTTTTGATTTCCTTAAGGAAAATTTTGAAATTCCGGCAAAAGAATTCATAAATCTGTATGATAACGGTGTAAATGACTGTTCCCTCCATTCTTCGGTAAATGAGGTTCTTGCTGTTTTAAAAAAGAAAAGAATAAGACAATTTGTGCTCTCGGCAATGAAACAGACTATGCTTCAGCAAACAATGGAGGATAAAGGCATATTACATTATTTTGAGGCTATTGCAGGACTAAAGGATCATTATGCTGTTTCCAAAATTGAGCGAGGAAAACAACTTATAAGCGAATTTGATATAAACCGGGAAGACGGATGTATAATCGGAGACACAGATCACGATTTTGAAGTAGCGAAAAATCTGGGCATTAAATGCATACTTGTTGCCGACGGCCATCAATCGGAACAAAGACTCAGAAGTACCGGCGCTAAAGTGGTTAGTAGTCTGGATAACCTGATAAATAATGGTTTTTATGATCTGTTCGGCTAATCTTATTTATATTGAAAACCTTCCCTGACAAGTATAGGAACAAAACAAATTAAAAAATGTCGCGTTTCTTAATATCCCTTATAAAAAGCTGCAAACTTATCTTACCTCGATATTCGTTTTCTGTAATTGAATAACATACGTCGAAAGGAAGTCCCGAAGTTATAAGATCAAACTTGTCATGCTGATTAAAAGCTATGCCGGTAAAAATTCCGGAATGAACATCAGGTTCAACAAGGTCCAGTTTAAGGTGCTCCTTATTTTTGCCGACCAAACGGCTGGTCCCTGCATCAAAAACATCCTCCGTAACAAAAACAGGAGTGTGATTATGAGGACCAAAAGGTGCAAACTGTTTAAGAATACGATAAAAACGGGGGGTTATTTCGCTTAATGGTATTTTTGCATCTATGTCTATAGACTGAATTTGTGACAGGTCTTTCGAATGTGATGTTACAATTGCTTCAAATCGCCTTCTGAATTCAGCTATATTTTCAATCTTAAGGGTAAGTCCTGCAGCATACATATGTCCGCCGTATGATTCAAGCAGATCACTGCACTGACCTATTGCTTCGTACAGATCAAAATCCTTTACCGATCTTGCAGAACCGGTTGCAAGTCCGTTAGACTCGGTCAGAATGATAGTAGGACGGTAAAACTGTTCCGTAACCCTTGACGCCACTATACCGACAACCCCCTTATGCCAGTCGCGGTTATACAACACAGTACTGTTCATTCCTTTCATCTCCTCATTTTTCTCGATCATGTCAAGGGCATCCTGTGTAATATCACGGTCAAGGGTTTTCCTGATCTCATTGAACGAGTCAATCTCCTCGCCCAGAATATCCGACTTATCCTCATCATTAGCAACAAGTATCTGGACTGATTTTTTACCATGTTCAATCCTGCCGGAGGCATTCAGACGCGGACCAATCTTAAAGACAATATCACTGATAGTAATATCATTCCCATTGATCCCCGCAAAATTAATTATGGTTTGCAGTCCGATACCGGGATTGGAATTCAGCTTCTTCAGACCATAATATGCCAGTACTCTGTTTTCCCCTGTAATAGGCACAATATCCGATGCAATACTTACTACCACCAAGTCAAGCAGGTCATGAAGTTCTTCCTGTTCAATACCATTCTTCTCGCAGTAAGCCTGTAAAAGTTTAAAGCCGACACCGCAACCTGAAAGTTCTTTGTAAGGATAGGGACAGTCATGTTGCTTGGGATCAAGCACAGCAACAGCAGGTGGTAATTCTTCTCCGGGATTATGATGATCACAGATAATAAAATCGAGTCCGCGCTGCCGTGCATTAGCAATCTTTTCAACAGCTTTAATACCGCAATCCAAAGCAATCACCAGCGAGAAACCATTATCAGCAGCATAATCAATACTCTGGGGCGAAATTCCATATCCTTCGGTATAACGGTCAGGTATATAATATTCGATATGCTCTAATCGTGATTTCAGAAAAATATACATCATAGCTACAGATGTAGTGCCATCGACGTCATAATCCCCGTACACCAATACTTTTTCCTGATTTTTGACAGCCAGTTCAATACGTTCTATGGCTTTATCCATATCCTTCATCAGGAAAGGATCATGCAGGTCGCTGAGCCGGGGCCGGAAAAATGCCTTAGCCTCATTAAAAGTCTTTATGCCCCGCTGCACAAGCAATCTTGCAAGGGTCATGTTAACATTCAATGCAGCCGAAAGATGTTTTATCTCGTTAGAATCACCTTGTTTTTTTAAATTCCATATCCTTTCCATCATTGTATCTTCAATTTACCTTTCCCTGAAAATACAAAGATAAAAAATGCCTTCGATATTGCATCACAATAAAATTTTGAAAAAACAAACCAGCATCTTTTATTATCTTTGCGAAAATTTTTCATAAAAATGAACCATACGGAATTAAGTGAACAAGAAGTTATCAGAAGAGAATCGTTAAGAAAGTTAAGGAAACTGGGTATTGATCCTTATCCGGCTGCCGGATATAAAACAAATACAACGTCCCGGGAAATTAAAAATAACTATACCGAAGGAAAAGAATATCCCTGGGAAGTCCGTGTAGCCGGCAGGATTATGAGTCGCCGCATTATGGGTAAAGCCTCTTTTGCAGAGCTTCAGGATCATGAGGGACGAATACAAATCTATCTCACCCGTGATGAAATTTGTCCGGGAAAAGATAAAACAATGTACAACGATGTCTTCAAAAAACTACTTGACATTGGCGATATTATTGGAGTGGAAGGATTTGTATTTAAAACTCAGATGGGAGAAATAACAATCCATGTAAAATCATTCACTATACTCAACAAATCATTGCGACCCCTTCCGGTTGTTAAACAAAAAGAAGGAAAAACATACGATGCATTTACCGATCCTGATCAGAGATACCGCAGACGGTACGTTGACCTTATTGTTAATCCTGGTGTTAAAGATATTTTTATGAAGCGCACAAAAATGATTGATACTATAAGGCAAATATTCAATGATCATGGTTTTCTGGAGGTGGAAACCCCTATTCTCCAGCCTATTCCAGGAGGAGCAGCTGCGCGACCATTCACTACATATCACAATACACTCAACATACCTCTTTATCTTCGAATTGCTGATGAATTATATCTGAAAAGATTGATTGTAGGAGGATTTGAAGGAGTATATGAATTTGGCAAAAACTTTCGAAATGAGGGGATGGACCGGACTCATAATCCTGAGTTTACACTTTTAGAGATATATGTAGCTTATAAAGATTATAAGTGGATGATGGATTTTACCGAAAAAATCACGGAACGTGTTGCTCTAGCTCTGCACGGAACAACTAAAGTCCGTGTAGGTGAAAACCTCATCGATTTCAAAACACCCTATCCAAGAATTACAATGGCCGATTCCATAAAAGAACATACCGGTTATGATATTCTCGGAAAAACAGAAGATGAACTGCACCGAATTTGCAACAATTTGAATATTGAGACAACTTCTTCCATGGGGAAAGGTAAGCTGATAGATGAAATATTCAGTGAAAAATGCGAACAACATTACATACAGCCCACCTTTATCATGGATTATCCTGTTGAAATGTCGCCGCTGACCAAGAAACATCGTGACAATCCGGGACTGTCAGAACGTTTTGAGTTAATGGTGTGCGGCAAAGAAATAGTAAATGCCTATACAGAGTTGAATGATCCTGATGACCAGCGAAGAAGACTGGAGGAACAGGCTAAGCTTCTGGAAAAAGGCGACGATGAAGCAATGTATATTGATCATGATTTCCTGAGGGCTTTGGAATACGGCATGCCTCCGACTTCCGGAATGGGAATGGGCATCGATCGCCTTGCAATGATCATGACGAACAGTCCGTCAATCCAGGACGTACTGTTCTTCCCGCAAATGAAGCCCGAGAAGAAGGCTGTCGACCTCACCGAAGAAGAGAAGCTGGTCTATAACCTCTTAAAGGAAAACTCACCCGTTGCCCTGGAAGCAATAAAAACACAGTCGGGTCTGAGCAACAAGAAATGGGACAAGGCCATAAAAGGGCTCACCAAACAGAAGCTGGCAAAAGTGAGTCAGACTGAAGAGGGGCTGATGGTGGAAATTTTGAAATAATTGATTAGTAATAATCTAAGATATTTGAGCCTTCAGTATTGACTAAAGGCTTTCATAATACTGCAATATAATAATTTGAGAGGTTGAGTTTCCCGTTGCCAATCGCAGTAATTTTTTATATGATTTTTAAACCGTTAATACGGCTGAAATGCTTTCCGTTTAATGTTTTTATTGGGAGATCATTGACAATACAGGTAGCTCCGATAAAGATATCCCTGAATTCAATCATTTGATTTGATTGTCGTAATTGATGATATATCTCAGCTGCTTTTCTTGCTACTTTTTCGCTTAATGATAAAACTTCAATGTTATTAGTTAAAAGCTTAATGTCATTCATTTTCTCAGGACTGCTCGCTCCCATCAGGAGTTCATATATTGTTACAGAGGATATTAACAGAGGTTATTGATCAGGTATGCAAAACAGTGTTGTTTTGGTTTTATCCCTTGCCCTCAAAAACTCAATAAAAACGGATGTGTCAATTACCATTCCTGAACCTTCCATTGTCGAAAAAGTTTCCGGTTTGTTTTAAATATATTACAATCAGCCTCTGACCATACAGAAACATTAAGTATTTTATTTTTGTAGGTTGACAACGAATGTATTTTTTTTCTTTTTTGCTTGCTCAGTAAAAAGTCCATAAAATCA
>CAZTAL010000047.1:0-6580 GCA_964611525.1 uncultured Prolixibacteraceae bacterium | reverse complement strand
TGGATCATATACTGAACTGGTAATATCTTTTGTCGGATATGAGTCAGAGGTTGCTATCATAGGACAGAAGGAAGATAATTCAACTGTAAGGCATAATTTCGTTTTAAAGAAGGGAATTGTATCTATCGATACCGAAAAAATTATTAACCTCAAACAACCTCCTCCACCACCTCCGATACCTCACCCGGCAGAACAGCCTTCATCCGGCAAGCAGGGTGAAAAAATATTTTTCATTGTTGAAGAGATGCCGGAGTATCCGGGAGGTTTATATGCTCTGGGACAGTATATTAAAGAAAACCGGAATAAAGTGGCCAGGGATCAAAAATTAACCGGAAAGTCTTTAATTGGATTTACTATTAACCCTGAAGGTAAAGTCACAGATGTCAAGATAATGGAAAGTGACAGTGAACCTGTAGGTGAACAGGCTGCAAAAATAGTAATGAACATGGCAGACTGGGAACCGGGTACTCAACGCGGGGTGGCGGTTCCGGTAGATTTTGTTATACAATTAGCGTTCCAATAATATATCGGAATTATTTCAGCAGAACAAATAATGACAGCAATTATCTTTTCCAGATTTAATAACTCATTTTTAATAAACAAAGAAATACAATTACCACATTGATAGGTACTCCGATATAAACATTATTATGACAATGATTTTTACATGTAAAGGATACCTTTAAATAGAATTGAGGCCGATAATTATGCAAAAGAGAACCTTTATTACCGATGTGCTTTAGTCAATGTAAAGAATGTAATTCTCAGATGTTTTCACGGGTAACAGTCAATCGTAATGCGGTGTACGGCAGCCTGGCACTATACAAAAACCTTCCCGGTTCCACACGTTGTTCATCAATGACTTTCATATTCCAGGTATCGATTACTTCTACTTTGTAATTTTGTTGTCCGGTCAGGTCAATTTCAACCGGTTGATCCGCTTCAACAGTATAGGCAAAGTAATATTCCCCTAGTTTCGACAGGATGTAAATGTTGTTGTTTAAATTTTCGGGTTCATTATTGTCCATTAAAAACGGAATCATGTCTTTTATTGGAGCCTGCTCCATTATCTGACGGAAATACTGAATCCGTTGAGGACTTTCTCCCACCAATAATCCGCCTTTTGCCCACCACCTGACTTCGGTTGAGTCATCTGCATTATTTCTATAAGTATCACCGTGTGTGGGATAGCCTCCGCTTAAGCCTGCCATCCAAAAGTAGCTAGTCATTTCCTGTGCCGTAAGATTTCCCCAACCGCTTGGTACATCCCCTTCGTATCGCATTTCATCGAACATCAGGGGCTTCTGATATTGATTGCGCCATTTAATGGCATTGTAAAACTGTGAGGTCTGCGCGCTTACATGTGTCACCCATGGACGAGTGTGATCATAAAAATGATCGTCTGAATTATACCAGTTATGAATTCCCCGCAGTCGTTGATGCGGATCTTCATTTTGAAGCAACGTCCCTATTCCCTCCCAGTCGATGGTTTCTTTTATAGAAGGAACATCCCATTCATTTGCCAGTGACCACCATACATTGCGAAATGCAGAAAGCCTTGCAATCATATACCTAACATATTTTTTGTTCATCTCATTTCCCATCTCACTGTAGCCCCAATTGTCGTATGGATGAAACAAAATAACATCGGCTTCAATGCCCAATTCCATAAGCTGGCGCACCCTTTTATCAAAATTCTGAAAGAACGCATAATTGGGTTGGGAAAAATCATTTTGTAAGCCTTCTCTTTGAAATGGATATGACCATGGTTCAGTATCGTTTCCATACCGGTAATGTTTTGGGAAAATACACATCCTGATCTTGTTGAACGGTGATGAAGCAAGGGTTTGCAAAGTCTTTTCCTGGATTTCCTGCTTTACGCTGGTCCACTGATAGGCAGTGGTTCCTGTTGCATAATAAGTAGTGCCATCGGAATATTCCAGGTAAAATTTGTTTACAATAGTGACCGGGCCATGATTAATTCCGATTGCCGGGACACAGTTAAATTTACCTTTTTTACCTGAAAGTTCATTTTCATTGCTTTCGGTTTCATACTTCCACTCCCCCTGTGACGGAGGAGAAAAGCGGATGCGATAAATCCCGTTTCCATCATAGAAACCAGGAACTTTCATTGTTTTTTCTCCCTGACTGAAAAAAGCCGTGAGTTCTGTTTCCATATAAGGATTCCCTGTGGCGGAGCCTTGAAGAACCACTTCAAACACATCCCACTGTTCCACTTCTGCTTTATCTGAATTTTGATTACAAGCTGCAACAAACAATATACTAATAAGGAAGGTAAAGATTGCCTTTTTCATTTTTAATTATTTAAATTTTTCGATTTTACAGTGACAATCATCCGCTGGCACCTTTTAAGTGCCGGCTCTCCGTTGACGGTTATCGCCATCTTTTAGGAAACTTTTGATAAATCAGCCTGGCTGCAATTCCACCTTTTTACCAACTACCGAAAGGTTTTCATTCACATATTGTTCATCCCAGAGATTAGAAATTACGGCTGAGATGTTTGGATTTTGTAACGCCCACAAATAGGCTTTAACCGGAGGTTTCATATCCCCTGGCACAATTCTATGTACTTTTTGAATCCGCCACTCGGGTATTGGTTGCAGAGCTTTGTGGTGAGTAGCCACAGCCATGGCAGCTTTCATGGCTATGATGCCCATGCCGCTTTCTTTGGCCAGTTTAATATCTCTTTCCATGTATCCGCCGTTGATAATGTTATAAGCTACCATTGCTACCTGGTAAAGACCGGTTTCCCTGGCTCCTCTTAAAACGCCGGCCGGGTCATTGTGGGCAGACACTCCCAGGAAACGGACTTTCCCGTCTTTTTTGATCTGCTCAAAGGTTGTAAAAGTTTCTTCTATTTGTACTTCTTCAAATGAATCGGCACCATGAGGGCACATCAGAATATCAAAATAGTCGGTTCCAACCCGCTTCAGGCTGCCTTCAACAGACTGTAATATATATTCCCTGAATTTAGGGCTGCCTTCCACTTTATGCGCATAATCAGCAGCCATGGCATTGCTCAGGTATGTTCCCTCAAAAGCACGCGATTGTCCCGGCCAGTATGTAATAAAATAGCCTGGCTTATCAACATTGCGGGCAGCACGCATCTCCCTGGCCTTATTTTGATAATATTCCTGCTTGGCTCCCGGCAGACTGTCATAAATTTCCCGGTACAAGTTATCTCTTAAATTAGTATAACCACTTACCTTGGTGGTCATGAACACCTTTTCGCGTTTGGCACTATTGACGATGATCTTACCGTAACTTTCTTCACATTCACCACGACCATAAGCAGGCGCCATATCCAGGTAATTAACTCCACGTTCCATGGCAATTTCAGTGGTACGCAGGTTATTTAGCCTGACAGGGTCACCACCATTGAGGACTTCAGATATCATCAGTCCGGTATTTCCCAGCCGGCGATAGGCCATACCTGACTGCTTGTTACGCCATTCCGGTTTAATATCCGGTTGTAGTTTACGAACTGTGGTGTTTGTTATCTTGGCTTTTCCCAGTATAGGAATGCCCAAACTTAAGGCTGCACTTACTGAAATAAATTTTCTGCGATTGATATTAAAATTATCAGTCATAATTTTCTGAAATTAAATTCTTATTACTATAAAGATAAACAATTAAAAAAAATTCGGCAACTTGTTCGACAATATGCTTCAACTGATACATTAAATATGGCTGGATGCCTAATTTAATTACATGACAACTACCATACTTATAACAAGAATAAAAAGATCAGATATATAAAGCAAATAGGTTTTGAAATAGGAGATAAGTGAATTTTTAATGATTAAGGCAAAAATAATGTACTTGTGAAATTTCACCGTTTAATAAACTAATTCGCCCATTTAATAATTACCCCTTTTTGTTTTCAGTTTATTATTTCAACATTGGGTATATCAATTTACTTAAGCATGAAACAAACCATGACCTATTACTCACACAGAAAATGTTAATATCCATTGGTGAGTTCCATTTATTACCAGTGAAGATAATAAATATAAACAAATGAAAAATCCGGCCATAATACTCATAGTCGCCATTTTCCATCTTATGATTATAAACTCTGCGGCACAAAAAAATACACTATTGAGAATCCCAATTCAAACATAAACTGTTATAAAGATTACAGATATCCTGAATATTGCGATGAATATTATGACAAACGACCTCCTGATTTTTATGAAGGACTACATAATATAAGTGTCAGTATAAGCTTAAAAACAGGGAAAAGCAGGAATTATTATTTTTTGTATATTTGAATTTATGGATGAGGCCGGTCTAAAAAGGCGCTTCGCGCCCTATTTAGACAAATTTATAAAATTTATTAAACTGTTTTACAATTAGTTATAAAAGGCATAAAGTATTTATTAATTAGAATTTTAGTTTTTATACTGAACTCATGGATACAAAAAAATTTGATAAAGAAAAACTTATTAAATATTGGATTGACGGTTCTGATGATGATTTTGAAACCATGTTAGCAATGTTTAATTCAAAAAAATACAATTGGTCATTATTCATTGGCCATCTGATGATAGAAAAATTACTGAAAGCATACTATGTTAAGGAAAAGTCTGATTATCCTCCATATATACATAATCTTTTAAGATTGGCGGAGAAAGCAGACCTTGAACTAAACAATGAGATAAAAGAGCAATTTGTGACCATTTCAGCCTTTAATATAAATGCAAGATATGATGATTATAAAATGAGTTTTAAACAGATATGCACACCTGAATTTACATCTAAATGGATGAATAACATAAAAGAACTGAGAGTATGGATCAAACAATTAATAAAAAAATAGCTGATTATTTAAAGTTGGTACGTCAGAAATTTAATGATGTTGAGAGTGTGTATGTTTTTGGCTCATATGCCAAAGGTAATTCTGATCAGGATAGTGATATAGATTTGGCAATAGTTTTAAAGAACCTCGATGATTCAAAACGGTTTGATATTCAGGTTCAACTCATGTTACTGGCATCTCAGATTGATTCGAGGATAGAACCACATCCAATATCTCATGATGATTTTTATTCCGGAAATCCGTTTGTTTTTGAAATTAAAAAGACAGGATTTGAAATATTGGATGAACCCGGTTAACAAAATCCTGAATAAAAGCCGGCCAATTATGCATCAGTATTACCTGATAGAGCGAGAGGATTGAAGGAAAAATTTAAAAAATGAGAATCAAATCCATCATTGTTGACGACGAAAAACACGGGAGGGAGAACATGGCCGGCATCCTCCGGGAATTTTGCCCTGAAGTGGAATTGCTGGGTGAAGCAAATTCAGTGGAGGCTCTTAAACGTTTGAATCAAAATAGCAAATAAATAAGCATTATTGTCTTAATTTCGATTAATAAGCTGACCAATCTTTTTAATTTAGTTAATTTATAGTTGAAGAAATTATAATTTTTACTTTAATGTTCAATTATATTTGAAGGCTTCTGTTGTATTTTTTATCGATGAATTATCGTTGGATTGAAGAATATGTGCAAAAATCGTTTTTATTTATGCCTTATAGTTGTAAATTTAATAAAGAAACGTAGAAAAAGTAGCTCTTTCGAATATATATATTCCCGTTAAAACTATTATATCTTTTATTCAGTATGAAAACAATTATTTCACTGATCTTTCTGACATGTCTCTATCAGTTTGCTTGGGCTGGCAAAGGATACGAACTAAACATGCCTGAAAAAAACAATGCCATTAAAGGCAAATGGGTACGGTTAACACAGAACGGGCCGGTTGGTTTAGAATTTCAATTAAACGGCAAAGTTGAAGTGTATTTTGGAATAGACGAAACCATTAATGTTGTTTCGGAATATGAAATAAGAAATGACACTATCTATTTCAACGATAAAAAAGGAGAAATGTGCCCGGAACCCGGTATTTATAAATTGGATGTTACTGATTGTTACGTTGCGTTTGATTTGATTGATGACCTTTGCAATGGCCGGATTAAAATGACAATGGGCTTTTGGACAAGGCCTGATTTTGATAATCTCATCAGTGAGATTTCCCAAAATATTACAGTGTCTAATGATCCCGAACTCTACCTGAAAAGGGCGAGGATTGCGCTGGCACTGGGCAAATCTAAAGAAGCCAGATCTGATCTTGATATTTACATCATCAATGATTCAACCAGTGGCCGGGTATACCTAAACAGGGCAGCAACCCGGTTCTCTGATGATATGAAAGGAGCCCTTTCTGATTGCAATAAAGCTATCGAACTGGAACCTAAAAATAAAAATGCCTGGTTTCTTCGCGGTTTAGCTAATTATGAGCTGGGTCAAAAAGAAAAAGCCTGTAGTGATTTTTCCCGGGCAATAGATTTAGGATTCTCTATCCTGAAAATTGCGGAAGAGCAAAGGTGCCGTGAGTATTGGGATCTCAATAAATAGGCAAATTAAAAAAATACCCTGACAACAAATGTTAAATCGATATAAAAGAAGTAATTATAAACACGTAAACTGGTTTATTAGTTAAAAAACTGAATTTCAAAAAGATCTCTCCAATATCTCCATCAGATCTTCATCACT